>JAEZJH010000021.1 GCA_023436385.1 Pseudomonadota bacterium | reverse complement strand
ATCCACGGTTCATGACCCCTCCAGGTCCAGCGCCCCCCGGGAAGGGAGGCACGTCCGGGCGACGATAGCCCGCCGGGAGAGGCCGTCCATTCTGTAAACGACAACCCACCCGAAGGACGGGAGGGCTGATGGTGCCCATGTTTCGGGGAGTTACGGTCCCTCGCCGCCGAACGGGGGCTTGACGCGGGTCGGGACCTCCGCCGCGGAAAGGGCCGCCGCCCGGGGGCAGCGGCCCGGGGCCGATCAGGCCCGCATCCGCAGGATCTCCGCCGCCTCGTCCGGCCCGATCACCTTGTGCTCGCCGAGCTTCGTCTCCCGCTCGCGGAACCGGCGGGAGATTCGCTCCGCCGCCTCCGTGGCGTCGACGCCGTACTCGGCGAGCCGGGTCTTCACGCCCAGCGACCGGAAGAAGGCCTCGGTCGCCTCGATCGCCGCCTCCGCCCCGTCGACCCCGAAGATCCGCCGGCCGAACTGCGCGAGCTTGGCCCGCTTGCGCTCGACCTGGTGGCGGAGCACGCCGGGGAGGACCACCGCCAGCGTCTGCCCGTGATCGAGGCCGTAGAACGCCGTCAGCTCGTGGCCGATCATGTGGGTCGACCAGTCCTGGGGCACGCCGCAGGCGACCAGGCCGTTCAGGCCCTGGGTGGCGCACCAGACGAACGTCGCCCGGGCGTCGTAGGATGCCGGCTCCCGGAGGATGTCCTGGGCCGATTCGACCAGGGTGGCGAGGATCGCCTCCGACTGCCGGTCCTGCAGCGGCGCGGCGGCGGGGTAGGTGGCGTACTGCTCCATCACGTGGACGAAGGTGTCGACGATCCCGTTCTGCACCTGCCGGCGCGGGAGCGAGAAGGTGGTCTCCGGATCGAGGATGGAGAAGACCGGGTAGCAGCACTCCGCGCCGAAGGCGAGCTTCTCGCCGGTCTCGCGGCGGGAGACCACCGCGGTGCCGTTCGACTCCGAGCCGGTGGCGGGCAGGGTGAGGACCGCGCCCATCGGCACCGCCTCGCGGACGCCGGCGCCGTGGGTCTGGAGGATGGTCCAGGGATCGCCCCCGGTCCACCGGGCCGCCGCGGCGATGAACTTGGTGCCATCGAGGACCGAGCCGCCGCCGACGGCGAGCAGGAAGTCGAGCCGCTCGGCCCGGAGCACCTCGACCGCCCGGAGCAGGGTGGCGAAGTCGGGGTTCGGTTCGATGCCGCCGAACTCGACCACGGTGCGCTGGCCCAGGGCCGCGCGGACCTGGGCGCGGACGCCGTTCTGGAAGATCGAGCCGCTGCCGTAGGTGAGGAGGACCCGGGCGCCGGGGGGGACCAGCTTGTCGAGCTTGGCGATCGTGCCCCGGCCGAAGACGAGGCGGGTGGGATTGAAGTACTGGAAGGTGTTCATGGCCGGCGTTTCTAACGGAGCCGCCCGGCCCGGGCAAGGCGGGTGGCCCCGGTGACGGAGCCGGGGACCGGGCGAACCCGCCCGGGCCTCCGCGGCGCCGGCTACGCGGTTCCGGACGACCGGGCGTCCCACTTCCCGGCGCGCCGCAGCCCCTCGACCAACTCCCGGGCCCGCTCCCGGAGCAGCAGGTAGTCGGTCTTCGCCACCCGGTTCAGCGGCAGCCCGCCCTGGGGCAGGACCTCCACGTGGCCCGGTCGGGCGTAGGAGGCGAGCACCCGACAGGCCGCCTGCACCTCGGCGGCGGTCACCGTCTTCTCCTCGTGGCATTCGACGAAGAGCACGATCCCCTCCGACCAGATCGCGTGCTCGACGCCGACACACGCCGCCGCCCGGACCCGGTCGGCGAGGGCGGCGACCACGTGGTTCTCCACGTCGCCGGGGAACACCTGGAAGCCCTTCGGCTTGAGGGTGAGCTTGGCCCTGCCGGCGAGCTTGAGCCCGCGGTCCGTGTACGAGCCCAGGTCGCCGGTGTAGAGCACGCCGTCCGTGGAGATCGCGGCGGCGGTGGCGGCGGGGTCGCCCAGATACCCCAGGAACAGCTGGGGCCCGGAAAAACAAATCTCTCCGATTTCTCCCGGCGGCATCTCCCGGCCGGCGGTCCCGTCGGGGTTCATCGGCGCCCGGACGGAGATCGGGCAGAGGGGCAGGTTTGTGCCCAGGCTCTCCGCCAGGTCGGCGGCGGTGGCGCCGGGGGCGGTGTAGGTGCAGAAGCCGGAGGTCTCGGTGAGGCCCAGGCCGGTGCCGATCGCCGGGGCCATCTCCCGGAGGCGGTCGAGGAAGGCCCGGGGCACGCCCTGGCCGCCGTAGATGGCGGCCCGGAGGCTGGAGAGGTCGAACTCGCGGTAGCGCGGGTGGTTCCACTCGAGGTTGAAGAGGGCGGGGATCTGGCCGAGCATGGTCACCCGGTGCTTGGCGATCGCCTCGAGGCTCTTCTCCGCGTCGAAGATCCAGAGGAGCACGGAGGTGGCGCCGGCCTGGATCGAGGTGCCGAGCAGCTCGGTGGTGCAGCCGACGTGGGAGGGCGGGAGGTTCACCAGCACCCGGTCGGTCGAACGGAAGTCAAAGCCGACGGTCAGGCCCACGTTCTGCACCAGGATGCCCTCGTGACAGAGGAGGGCCGCCTTGGGGGAGCCGGTGGAGCCGGTGGTGAAGATCACCAGGCAGCCGTCCCGCTTGCCCACCTTCCGCCGGGCCCGCCGCACCCGCCCGGTGAGCTTCGCCAAGAGATACGTGGGGACGATGTAGCGGATGAAGTCCTTCACCCATACGGCGCCGGGGAGGATGTGTTCGGGCTCGCCCTGGAACTGTACCCAGTGCTTCACCGAGGGGAACTGGCCGACGACCTCCTTCATCACCGCCCGGAGCGCCGGCGCCCCGGCGAAGAAGTAGCCCTTCGGCTGGAGCTTCTCGAAGGCGGCGAGGATCTCGACCGGCCGGAGCCGGAGGTCGAGAGGGGCGATGATCACGCCGATCCGGTAGCAGGCGAGGAGCAGGAAGACGTGTTCCTTCACCAGCGGGAGGCTGGTGGCGAGGACGTCTCCCTTGCGGAAGTTGGCGGCGAGGAGCCGGGCCGCGAAGGCGTCGACGGAGACCTCGAGCTGCTTCCAGGTCACCTTCGCCCCGGTGTTGTGCTCGATCAGCGCGAGGACGTCGGGGGTCTCCCGGGCGTACCGGGTGACGTAGTCGGCGATGTTCTCGAGGAGGGCGGCGCACCGCTCCCGGTAGGACTGGTCGGGGGATTCCGTCTGCATGAGGCCGAACTCGTGCCCGGGGGCGGCGCGCCCGCCGGGGAAACGGGGACCCCGGGTTCTACCGCGGAGCGGGGCGGGGAAGGCAAGTCCGGGAGGCGGCGACCGGGCAGGGGCCTCGCCGTCAGGCCGGGAGCTGCATCTGCTCCGCGTAGCGGATGATCCCCGCCGCCCGGTCGCCGATCTCCTCGAGGATGCCGATGGCGTCGAGGAAGGCCACCTGCACCGCGGTGTCGGTGCCCCCGGACTGCAGGCGTTCGAGGTGGTTCGTCCGCAGGGCTCGCCGCTTCGCGTCAATTCGCCGCTCCAGCTCCTCGACGTCGCCCGGCTTGCCGCCGGCGAGATACCGGCCGAGGTTCACCAGGGCCGCGTCCACCAGGGCGCCCAGCTCGGCGAGGTCCCGGGCCTCCTCGGCGTGGAAGCGGTGGCCGCTCCCGTGGACCCGGCGGGCGATGCGCACCAGCACCGCACAATGGTCGCCGATCCGCTCGAGCCGGTGGGCGTTCTGGAGGAGCGCGGCGAGTTCGTGGGCGCTCGCCGTGGTATTGGGGGCGCGCGAGGCCTCGATCAGGTGCTCGACGATCTCGCGTTCCAGGCGATCGATCCGCTCCTCCCGCGCCAGCGTCGCCTCCACCAGCTGCGGCGGCACGTCGGTCGGATCGGCGAAGACCCGCATCGCGTCCCCGTACGTCTCGCGCACCAGCCCGGCCATGTGTTCGAGCTCCTTGCCGGCCTGGACGACGCGCAGCTCCGGCGACTCGATCAAGGCCGGCGAGAGGAAGCGGATCGCCGGCTCCTCCGGTTCCGGAACGGGAGCGGGGCGGCGGTCGGGGAGGAGCCAGCGCACCACCGCCTCGAACTGCCGGGCGAGCGGCAGCAGGATCGCCGTGTTGGTGAGGTTGAAGGCCGTGTGGAAGCCCGCCAGGTGGAGCGGGATCGCCGCGGCGGCCACCGCCCGGGCGGCCGGATCGGCGATGGTGTTGAGGTCGACGAAGGGATCCCCGGGGACCAGCCAGTCGACCACCGGCAGGAGGTAGACGCGGAAGAGGACCAGCGCCCAAGAGACCCCGAAGACATTGAAGAGGAGGTGGGCGAGGGCCGCCTGCTTCGCGGTCCGGGTCCCGGTGAGGGCCGCGAGGTTGGCGGTGACGGTGGTGCCGATGTTCTCGCCCAGCACCATCGCCGCGGCGATGTCGAAGGGGAGCCAGCCCATCGCCGCGAGGGTGAGGGTGAGGGTGGTGGTCGCCGAGCTCGACTGCAGCACCAGGGTCAGCGCGGTGCCGATCCCGACGAAGATCAACACCGAGCCGAACCCGTGGCCGGTGAGCGGGGTGATCCAGGCGAGCTCGTCGGCGCTCGTCGCCGGGATCGAGTCCTTGAGCAGCTCGAGGCCGAGGAAGAGCAGGCCGAAGCCGACCAGGACGTGGCCCCACTGCCTCACCTTCTCGCGGCCGACGAAGGTGAGCGGGAGGCCGAGCCCCACCGCCGGCAGGGCGAACGCGCTCACCTTGATCTGGAAGCCGAGGAGGGAGACCAGCCAGGCGGTCATCGTCGTGCCGATGTTCGCGCCCATGATCACGCCGATGGCCTGGAACAGGGTCATCAGCTGGGCGGACACGAAGCTGACCACCATCACCGTGGTGGCGGAGCTCGACTGGATGATCGCGGTGATGCCCAGGCCGGTGAGGACCGCGGTGAAGCGGTTGGCGGTGAGCGCACCCAGGAGGCGCTTCATCCGGTCGCCGGCCACCAGCTGGAGCCCGTCCGACATCAGCTTCATGCCGAACAGGAAGACACCCAGGGAGCCGAGCAACCGGAGGAGAAAGGAGAGCGTCTCGATGGCGAACCTCGGGGAGGGGGAGACGGCCGCCCCCTAACACGGGGCCTCGACCCGCCATCCACTCGTCACCGAACCGTCACACTTCGTCGGCGGTGGGCCGCCCGTCACCGGGGGCCGGCCGTCCGACCCACGAGCGTCCGGCGCGGCCCGGGGCCCGGTC
>JAEZJH010000341.1 GCA_023436385.1 Pseudomonadota bacterium | reverse complement strand
CCGGCGGGGATCGAGGTGGCGCTCCTGGTCGCCGGCCGGGGCAAGGCGGCGATGGCCAAGCGCGGCGTCACCCGGGCCGGCCACGTCCTCTTCACGCTGCCGCGCACCTACCAGGACCGCCGGCACGTGGCGACGATCCGCGACCTGGTCCCGGGCCAGAAGGGCCTCACCGTCGGCGAGATCGCCGTCGCCGACGAGATCTTCCAGGGCCGGACCCGCCGGAAGCTGTTCCGGGCGGTGCTGCGCGACAAGACCGGCCGGCTGGCGCTCACCTTCTTCCACTACTGGCCCAGCACCAAGCAGCGCTTCGCCCCCGGGCGCCGGCTCTTCGTCTGGGGCGACGTGAAGCTGTTCGGCGGCGTGAAGCAGATCGTCCACCCGGAGGTGGAGGACGCCGAGGTCGAGGGCGAGACCGACGCCTCGCTCAACATGGGCCGGATCGTCCCCGAGTACCGGGGGATGACCGAGGTCGGCCAGGGCCGCTACCGGACCCTGGTCCGCCGGGTCCTCGACGCCCACCTGGCCGACGTCCCGGAGCTCCTCCCGGCGGAGATCCGCGAGAAGCGCGCGCTCCCCGGGATCCGCGAGGCCCTCGCCGCCGTCCACTTCCCGCCGGCGGACGCCGACTTCCCCTCGTTCCTGGCCTGGGCCAGCGCGCCGCACCGGCGGCTGATCTACGAGGAGCTGCTCCTCCTCTCCGTGGGCCTGGCGCTGAAGGCCCGGGGCGTGCGGGTCGAGCCGGGCCACGCCTTCGACGTCTCGCCGGCGGCGCTGGAGCGGGCGCTGGCGATCCTCCCGTTCGCGCCCACCGGCGCCCAGCGGCGGGTGATCGGGGAGATCGCCAAGGACATGGGCGCCCCCGAGCCGATGAACCGGCTCCTCCAGGGCGACGTCGGCTCCGGGAAGACCGCGGTGGCGGCGGTGGCCTGCAGCCTGGCGGTGGCGAGCGGCAAGCAGGCGGCGGTGATGGCGCCCACGGAGCTCCTCGCCGAGCAGCACTACCGGACCTTCTCGAAGATGCTGGCGCCGGCGGGGATCGAGGTGGCGCTCCTGGTCGCCGGCCGGGGCAAGGCGGCGATGGCCGACGCCCGGGAGCGGGTGGCGACCGGGCAGGTCCGGGTGGCGGTGGGGACCCACGCGCTCTTCGAGGACGAGTCGAGCTTCGCCGACCTGGGCCTCGCGGTGGTCGACGAGCAGCACCGCTTCGGCGTGGCGCAACGGGCCCGGCTCTTCCACAAGGGCCGCCGGCCGGACGTGCTGGTGATGACCGCCACGCCGATCCCCCGGACCCTGGCGTTGGTGCTCCACGGCGAGCTCGAGCAGTCGGTCCTCGACGAGCTGCCGCCGGGGCGGACCCCGATCGTCACCAAGGTGGTCGACGCGGAGAAGCGCGAGAAGGCCTACGAGGCGATCGAGAAGGAGCTGGGGAAGGGGCGACAGGCCTACGTGGTCTATCCGCTCATCGAGGAGAGCGAGACCTCGGACCTCGAGGACGCCACCCGGGGCCGGGCGGCGATCGCGGCGCGGTTCCCGGGGCGGAAGGTGGAACTCCTCCACGGCCGGATGAAGGCGGAGGAGAAGGAGCGGGCGATGGAGGCCTTCCGCTCCCGCGCCGTCGACATCCTGGTGGCCACCACCGTGGTCGAGGTGGGCGTCGACGTCCCCAACGCCACGGTGATGCTGGTCGAGCACGCCGAGCGCTTCGGCCTCTCGCAGCTCCACCAGCTCCGGGGCCGGGTGGGGCGGGGCTCCGCTCGCGGCCTCTGCTTCCTGGTGGCCCACGGCGGCCGCACCGAGCGGGCGGCGGCGCGCCTCGACGTGATGGAGCGGACCACCGACGGCTTCGAGATCGCCCGGGCGGACCTGGAGATCCGGGGTCCGGGCGAGTTCCTGGGGACCCGGCAGGCCGGCCTCCCGGAGCTGACCTTCGCCGATCTCTCCCGGGACGCCCGGCTCCTCGAGGAGGCCCGGACCGACGCCTTCGCGCTGGTGGCCGCCGACCCCGACCTCGCCCGGGCCGAGCACCGGCTCCTCCGGGAGGAAGTGTTCGAGCGGTTCCGGGAGCGGATGAGTCTCGCCCGCGTCGGCTGACGCGTCGGAAGGGCGGAGCCAACAGAGCCTTTTGGCCACCACGCCGAGTTGCCCGGGCCGAGTCGCCCCCCGACGTTGGCCCGGGCGGGCCGTGCCCCCCTCGATTGACCGCCGCCGGGGCCGCCGATTACGGTGCCCGGATGGCCGACCAGCCGCTCATCGTCTGTCCCGTCTGCGAGACCCGCCAGCCGAACGCGTGGTTCTGCGCGGTGTGCGGCAAGGCGCTTCACGCCCTGCCCAAGCACCTCCCGGTGGCGACGCCCGCCCTCGAGGACCTCGAGCTGACCGTCGTCGACCCGGCCCGGGTCAACGTCGCCGTCTATCCGATCGAGGGCCTTGAGGCGACCCGGCACGCCCCGGTCGCGGCGCCGGCGGACCCGATCCCCGAGGTCGAGCCCACCATCCTCGAGTCGCCGTCCCTTCCGGCGGAGACGCTCCCCGGCTTCGAGGCCACCGGATTGGCGCCGTCCGAAGAGCACACCGCCTACGGGCCGGTCACCTGCAAGGTGTGCGGCACCCCGTGGGTCCAGGGCACGAGCCGCTTCTGCGCCCGCTGCGGCGTGCGGCTCTCGATCCCCGAGGAGTATTTGGGCGTGGCGCCGCCGGAGGTGGAGGCCCCCACGGAGGAGCGGGTGACCTGTCCCTCTTGCTCCGCCCGCGGCCAGGTTCCGGGCGGGCGCTGCTTGGCCTGCGGCCGGATCGTCCCGCCCCGCGGGTGACGGGGCGGGCGCCGCGTTCGACGAGGGGTAACCGGGCCCGTACCTGGCCCGTCCCTTTGGTGGAGGGTGACCCTTGCCCCATCGCCGTGCCGTGTTCCGCTGTGTCGCCGGCTGCCCCGGCGAGTTCCCGCTCGACGAGCCGATCTACGTCTGTCCGCGGTGCGGCGAGCTGCTCGAGGTCCACCACGATCGGGAGGCGCTCCAGGCGCTCTCCGGCGCCGGCTGGCGCTCCCTCCTCGATGAGCGACGGGGTCGGGTGGCGAGCGGGGTCTGGGCGCAGAAGGAGTGGGTCCATCCGCACCTCCCGGACGACGCGCTGGTCTCGCTGGGCGAGGGCCGGACCCCGCTCCTCCCCGCGCCTCGGCTGGGCGAGTCGCTCGGCCTGCGCGACCTCCGGGTGAAGCAGTGCGGCACCTCCCACACCGGGTCCTTCAAGGACCTGGGGATGACCGTGCTGGTCTCCGCGGTCCACGCGATGCGCCGCGCCGGGCGGCCGATCCGCGCGGTGGCCTGCGCCTCGACCGGCGACACCTCCGCGGCGCTGGCCGCCTTCGCCGCCACCGCGGGCATCCCCTCGGTGGTGATCCTGCCCCGGGCCAAGGTCACCACCGCCCAGCTCCTCCAGCCCTTGGCCTCGGGGAGCCTGGTGCTCTCGCTCGACACCGACTTCGACGGCTGCATGGCGGTGGTCCGGGAGCTGGCCAAGGACCCGACGGTCTACCTGGCCAACTCGATGAACTCCCTCCGCCTCGAGGGCCAGAAGACCATCGCCGCGGAGCTGGTTCAGCAGCTCGGCTGGCAGGTGCCGGACTGGGTGATCGTCCCGGGCGGCAACTTGGGCAACGTCTCCGCCATCGGCGCGGGCTTCCTCCTCC
>JAEZJH010000529.1 GCA_023436385.1 Pseudomonadota bacterium | reverse complement strand
GTCCTGGGCGCGCCGCTCCACCCGTACACCGCGGCCCTGGTCGCCGCCGTGCCGACCCCCGGCTCCTCCGCCGCGCCGGTTTCGCTTCCGTCCGAACCCGACGATCGGGACCGCGCCGGCGGCTGCGCCTTCGCGCCCCGGTGCTCCCGGGCCAGGGAGCGCTGCCGCCTCGAGGCTCCCGCGCTCGAGCCGGCCGGCGCGGAGCGGCAGGTGGCCTGCCACCTGGCGTCGACGCCGCCGCCCGCTTGACGCCACCACCCGGGCCAGCGAAGGTCCGCGCGGAGCCGGGTCGCCCATCCCTCTCGTGCCGAGTCCCCCGTGGCCCTCTTCTACTTCGCGCTCTTCCTGACCACCGGGGTGATCCAGTCGTACCTGCCGCCGTACTACCGGACCCTGGGCTTCGGCGGGATCCCGATCGCGGCCCTGGGCTCGATCAACGCCGTGCTCCTGGTGGGAATCCCGCCGCTCTGGGGCTTTTGGGCCGACCGCCGCGGCAACCCGGCGGCGCTCCTCCGCGTCGCCTCCGCCGGCGCCGTGCTCTGCTTCGCGCCGCTCCTCGGCGTCTCCACAATTCCGGCGGTCGCCGCCGTCCTCCTCGCCACCGGCTGCTTCTTCACGCCGCTCGGCAGCCTCGCCGACGCGGTGGCGGTGGGGGAGGCGGAGCGCCGGCGGACCAGCTTCGCCCGGATCCGGATCTGGGGCTCGGTGGGCTTCGTGGTCTCGTCGTGGGCCTTCGGCGTCTGGCTCGACCAGGGCGGCGCGGCTGGCGACGCGGTCCCCGCGGCCCTGGGTTGCCTGGCCTGCACCTTCCTGGCGGCGCTCCCGCTCCGCGGCGACGACGGCCCGCGCCTTCTGCCGCCGTCGCTGGCCGACGCCCGGCGCCTGGCGGCCGACCGGGGCTTCCGGCTCTTCCTCGCCGCCTCCGCGTTTCACTGGGCGTCGCTCTCGCCCTACCACCTCTTCTACGCGGTGCACCTGGGCGACCTGGGCGTGGGCGCCACCTGGATCGGCGCCGGCCTCGCCGGCGGCGTCGTCGCCGAGCTCCTGGTGATGTGGCTCTTCCCCGCGTTATCGAACCGGTTCCCGCTCCACGGACTCCTCGCCGCCTCCTACGGGATCGGCATCGCCCGCTGGGCCCTCACCGCCGTGCTCGCCGACGGCCCGCTCCTCGCCGCGGTCCAGCTCCTCCACGGCCTGGTCTTCGGCGCGTTCTTCCTGGCCTCGATCGCCCACCTGGCCCGGTCGGTGCCGCGGGAGCTCCTCGCCACCGGCAGGGCCCTCTTCGGCGCGGTGGCCTTCGGCGCCGGCGGCCTGGTCGGCAACGCCGTCGCCGGTGCGCTCTACGACCTGGGCGGCGGTCGCCTCGCCTTTGCGGGCGCCGCGCTCTTCGAGCTGGCCGCGCTCCCGCTCCTGGCCCTCTCCACCCGCCGGAGCCGTTAGCGGGCCTGGGGGCTGGTCTCGATCCGGTGCCGCTCCCCGAGCTCCCGCTCGGCGAGGGAGGCCGCCGGCTCCGCCTCCCGGCTCGGGCAGAGCTCGTTGAGCGGACAGAGCGCGCAGCGCGGGGCCCGGGCGGTGCAGACGTAGCGGCCGTGCAGGACCAGGCGATGTCCCGTATCCACCCAGGCCTCGGACGGAAAGAGAGACATCAGGTCCGTCTCGACTTTCACCGGGTCCTCGTGGGCGGTGAGGCCGAGGCGCCGGGCGACGCGGCCGGCGTGGGTGTCGACGGTGATCCCGGTGGCCAGGCCGTAGGCGGTGCCGAGGACTACGTTGGCGGTCTTCCGGGCGACGCCGGGGAGGGCCAGCATCTCCTCCATGGTGCGGGGAACCTTCCCGCCGTGTCGCTCCGCAACCAGCCGGCTCGCCTCGCGGATCGCCTTCGCCTTGTTGCGGAAGAAGCCGGTGGACTTCACCAGCGCCTCGACCTCCTCCTGCGGGGCCGCGCCCAGGGCGGCGGGGGTCGGGAAGCGCCGGAAGAGCGCCGGGGTGACCTGGTTGACCATCCGGTCGGTGCTCTGGGCGCTGAGGATGGTGGCGACGAGCAGGGTCCAGGCGTCGACGTGGTGAAGCTCGCAGCGAGGAGCGGGGAGGGTGCGGGAGAGCCGCTCGTGGACCTCGCGGGCCCGGGTCTCCGCGCCCTTCGGGTTCGGGGTCTTGGTGGTTTTCGCGCTCACGGGCGCAACGTAACACGCCGCCGGGCGCGACCGGTCCTCAGGGCTCGAGCGGCCCGGCCAGCTCCGCGAGGCAGCGCGCCAGCCCTGCCACCACCCTCGTGCAGCGGCCCAGATCCAGCTCGCCCGGTAGGTCGGTCGGCCGGTGCAGGTGCGGGTACCGGAACGGCGAGGTGTCGGTCACCATCAGCGCCGGGTACCCCTCCGCCCAGAACGACCGGTGGTCGGACCAGCCGAGGCCCGGCTGTCCCCGGGGCCCGGCGATCCCCTCCGACGGACAGGCGGCGTGGCGGCGGAACGACTCGATGCACCGCCGGAGCAGGTCCCGGTTCTCGAGGTCGGAGACGAAGGCGACGAAGTCGCCGGTATCCGGGTAGAGGTCCTGGAGCGCCCGCGGAAAGCGCTGGCTCCCGGGCGCCGTGGCGAAGCAGCCGAGGGAGTCGAGGGCGACCATCGCCACCACCCGCTCGTTCCGCGCCCGGCAGGCGCAGGCGTGGATTCGGCTCCCCATCGCCCGGGTGCCGAAGAACGGCTGCTCCCCGTTGGCGAAGGCCACCAGCCGCACCGTGCGGGCGAGCCGCTGGCCCGCCAGGAGCCGGGCGATCTCGAGGAGCGCGGCGAGCCCGGTG
>JAEZJH010000519.1 GCA_023436385.1 Pseudomonadota bacterium | reverse complement strand
CTACCGGTCGGGCGTGCTCCCCGCCACCCGAGCGCCGATCCCGGTGATCTCGGTGGGGAACCTCGCCGTCGGCGGCGCCGGGATGACGCCGGTGACCCTGCACCTCGCCTCGCGGCTCCTCGCCCGTGGCCTCCGCCCGGCGATCCTCTCCCGGGGCTACGGCGGCGAGGGCCGGGGGCCCCGGATCGTCTCGCGGGGCGACGGCGCCGGTCCCCTCCTCGACGCGACCGCCGCCGGCGACGAGCCGGTGCTCCTCGCCCGGCGCTTGCCCGAGGTGGCGGTCCTCTGCGGGCCCTCGCGGGCGGAGCTGGCAGTCCTCGCCGTCGGGGAGTTGGGCCGGGACGTGGCCCTCCTCGACGACGGCTTCCAGCACCTGGCCCTGGCCCGGGATCTCGACCTGGTGGTCCTCGACGGCGGCTCGCCCTTCGGCAACGGAAAGCTCCTGCCCCGGGGTCCGCTCCGGGAGGGCCCGGCGGCGTTGCGCCGCGCCGGGCTGGTCTGGCTGAGCAAGGTGGACGAGGGCGATCCGGCCGCGATCGAGGCCGCCGCCGCCCTGGCCCGGGAAGCCACCGGGCTCGACCCCGTCCGCTCCCGCTACCGCGTCGCCGGCCTCCTCGCCGCCGCCCTCGACCGGCCCCATCCCCGCGTCGCCTCCCTGGCCGGGAAGCGGGTGGGGCTCCTCGCCGGCCTGGCGCGGCCCGACTCCTTCCGCCGCACCGTCGCTTCCGCCGGGGCCGACGTCGCCTTCGCCGCGCTCTTCCCCGACCACCACCGCTTCGCCGTCGCCGAGGTGGAGGCAGCCCTCGGCCGCCTCGCGACCGAGGGCGCGGAGTTCCTGGTCCTCACCGAGAAGGACGCGGTGCGCCTTCCCCCCGCGCTCCTCGCCGACCAGCGGCTCGCGGTCCTCCGGGTGGACACGGAGCTGGTCGCCGGCGCCGCCTCGCTCGATCGCTGCCTCGCCGCCGTGCTCGGCGAGAGGAAGGCGGACCGGACCGGGACCGGGTCGGGAGGCACCACGGCGCCGGAACCCGGGGCCGGTCCCGCGGCCATGGCTTCGAACGATGGGTTCGCCCGGGCGGGGACCGGAAGCGAGGACCGTCGATGATCGCCGTCTACGTGCTCCTCGGCCTCCTCGTCGCCCTCGTCGCCGGGATCGTCCTCACCCGCGGCCGGCTGGTCCCCGTCCTCGCCGCGGCGCTGCCGCTCCCGGTGCTCCTCGCCGCCGGCCGGGTGGTCGGCCTCCTCGGCTGGGCGCTCCGGATCCGGCGGGGCGTGGCCCTCGCCAACCTGGCCACCGCGTTCCCGGAGCAGGACGAGCGCTGGCGGCGTCGCGCCCTGTTCCGCTTCTGGCAGCACCTGGGCCGGGTGGTGGTCGAGTTCCTCCGCTCGCCGGCCCTCTCGCCGGAGGACGTCGACCGGCTGGTCGACGTCGATCCCGACGGCTACGCCCGCTTCGAGGCCGCCTACGCCGAGGGGAAGGGCGCCATCGTCGTCACCGGGCACTTCGGGAACTTCGAGCTCCTGGGCGCGATCTGGAGCCGGCGGAAGCTTCGGGTCACCGCGATCACCAAGCGCCTCTCGCGAAACGCCTTCAACGACTTCTGGCTCGAGCAGCGGCGGCGGGCCGGCCTCCTCGAGGTCCCGGACTCGGGTTCGATCCGCGACATCCTCGCGGTGCTCCGCCGGCGGGAGATCCTGGCGATCATGATCGACCAGAACATGATCCCCCGCCGCGCCGTGTTCGCGCCGTTCTTCGGCAAGCTGGCGGCCACCACCCCGGCTCCGGCGGTGTTCGCGGATCGGAGCGGCGCCCCGGTCTTCCTGGTGCTGATGCACCCGCTCCCCGGCGGCCGCCACCGGGTCACCCTCGACGGCCCGATCCCCTTCGACCGCACCGGCGACCGGGAGGCGGACGTCCTCGCCTTCACCGCCAAGCTGAACCGGCTCTTCGAGGAGCACGTCCGCGCCGAACCCCACCACTGGTACTGGATTCACCGGCGGTGGAAGACCCGCCCTCCGGACGAGGGGAGCGCCGCGGCTCGCGCCCCGAGCCAACGCGCGGCCGCCGGGGTCGATCCCGCTCCCCCGGCGTAGGCCCGGGCCGCCGCCGTCACGGCGCCCGCCCGAATCCGCCCGGTCCGCCCGCTCCCGCACCACGGGAGCAGCGCTCCATCCCGGTTCACGCTGACAAGTTCCCGCCGGCGGGTGAATACTGCCCGCCTGCTCGCGAGGAGGCCCGATGCGCGTCTCCGATTTGATCCTCCCCGACGTCCGAGACGCCCTCCGGGGCGACGTCCGCGCCATCGCCGAGTGTGTCGAGGAGCTGCATCCCGCCGACACCGCCGAGGTCTACCTCTCCCTCGAACCCGAGGAGGCCCGACTCTTCCTGAAGGCGCTCCCGGTGAAGGATCAGGTGGCGCTCCTCGAGGAGCTGGAGGCCGAGACCCGGGCGGAGATCGTCGAGCAGATCACCCCCGACGTCGCCGCCCGGATCGTCGAGGAGATGAGCCCCGACGAGCGCGCCGATCTCTTCCGGGAGCTGCCGGAGAACGTGGCGGCGAAGCTGCTCGGGGAGATCCCCAAGGAGGAGGCCCGGGACGTCAAGGCGCTCCTCGCCTGGGAGGAGGGGACGGTCGGCTCGCGGATGACCACCGACTTCCTGTCGGTGCACGCGGAGAGCACCATCGGCGAGGCGATCGATCACATCCGCAAGGTCTCCGAGGAAATGGAGACCATCTACTACGCCAACGCGTTGTCTCCGGAGGGTTCGCTCCGCGGCGTGGTCTCCCTCCGGCAGCTGGTGATCTCCCGGCCGGAGCGGCGGATCTTCGAGGTGATGGAGACCGACCACCTGGTGACGGTCCGGCCCGACGACGACCAGGTGGAGGCGGCCCGCACCATCTCCAAGTACGACTTCCTGGCGGTGCCGGTGGTGGACGACGCCGGGCGGATGCTGGGGATCGTCACCGTCGACGACGTGGTCGACGTGGTCGAGGAGGAGGCCACCGAGGACGTCCAGAAGATGGCCGCCGTCGCGCCGATGGAGGACTCGTACTTCAAGGCGGGCTTCCTGCAGATGGTGAAGAGCCGGGTGGGGTGGCTGACCCTGCTCTTCTTCGGGGAGCTGATCACCGGCTCGGCGCTCCGGCACTACGAGGCGTCGTTCCAGAGCGCCCTCGCCCTGGTCTACTTCATCCCCCTGATCGTCTCCTCGGGCGGCAACTCCGGGAGCCAGTCGGCGGGCTTGATGATCCGGGCGCTGGCCCGGGGCGAGGTGGTCCCCTCGCAGGCGTGGATGGTGGCGGTCCGCGAGCTGTCCGGCGGCCTGGTCCTCGGTGCGGTGCTGGGCGCAATCGGCGTGGTCCGGGCGCTCCTCTGGCCCGACGTCGGCTGGGAGATCGCCCTGGTGGTCGGCTTCGCGGTGCTCTTCGTGGTCCTCTTCGGCGCGGTGATCGGCGCGATCCTGCCCCTGGCGATCCAGCGGGTGGGCTTCGATCCAGCGGTCTCCTCCGCCCCGATGATCGCCTCGCTGGTCGACGTGGCCGGCATCGTCATCTACTTCCAGGTCGCGCGGATGGTCCTCGGCCTCCCGTAGGCGGTTCCGCCGGACCACCGGTCGGCGAGGAGGCCACGGCCTTCTCGTGGGGGAAGACATCCCTAAGGTTTGGGAGGACGCCGTTCTCGGCCGGGGGCGCCCGGTGGCACGGCGACCGTACCAGGGAGGTCTCCATGCGGAAGTACCTGCTGCTCGCGGCCGCGGCGCTGATCGCCGCGCCGGTAACGGCCCAGGCGGCCGAAAACGCCTGGGGTCCGACCCCGCGGGCCGACACGGAAACCAACGTCTTCGGCGTGCCCCTCGACCAGGTGGGCGTGGGGTTCGGCCTCGGGAACTACACCGGCGACTTCGCCGGCGACGTCGGCGCCGGCTCCAGCTGGAACGTCGGCGCCGACCTGGACGTCTCCCAGCCGGTGGACCTCGAGGTCAACTACATCGGCGGCATCAACAGCTTCGTGGGCGACCTGAACGACTTCAACGCCTACACCAACGGCGTCCAGGCGGCCCTCCAGCTCGAGCCGTGGACCTGGGACAACACCTTCACCCCCTACGTCTCCGGCGGCGTCGGCCTGAACCGGATCTCCGTGGCCAAGGACACCAGCCTGAACCGGGACTTCCAGTCGGACACCGCCGGGGCGATCCCCCTCGCCGCCGGCCTCGACATCCAGATCACCGACAACGTCGTCGCCGGCGCCCGGGCCCAGTACGACCTCCTCTTCGACAACGAGGTGATCGTCGAGGAGAACAGCACCGACTCCGACCGGACCAGCTTCATGGTCAAGCTGGGGACGAGCGCCTTCTGATCGGCTGCCTTCGGCAGGCGATCAGAAGCGGCTTTTGATGCAGCGGAAACCTGCCCTCCGGGCAGGTTTCCGTGAAAGTGCCCGGCCCCGGGGTAGCGGCAGCCGCGAGTTCCCGCGCCGAAGTGGGCGCTCCGGCGTGGCCCGGGGCCAAAGTAGGGCCGCTGGGGCCTCGCCCCGGGGCCCGAAGTGGTTCCGGCCGGTCTTCTTCCCGGAGGCCCACCTCGCCCCCCATCCCCCGCCTCCCGGCGACCGCTCGTTGACCCGCGCCGACCGCCTGCGCGATAACCGCGGCGTGCGTCGGTTACTCGACAACGAGGGGCTCGCTGCCGTGGTCCGCCGGTTCGCCGGCAGGCCGCGGGTGGCGGTGATCGGCGACGTGGTCGTCGACGAGTACATCTACGGCCAGACCGAGCGGATCTCCCGCGAGGCCCCGGTCCTGATCGTCCGGCAGGAGGAGACCGAGCGAAAGCTCCGGGGCGCGGCCAACGCCGCCGCCAACCTGGCCTCCCTGGGCGCTCGGGTGAGCCTGGTGGGTGTGGTCGGCGACGACGAGACCGGCCGGGCGTTCAAGGGCCTGTGCACGGCCGCCGGCGTCGAGCCCCGGCTCTCCCGGGTGAAGGGCCAGCCCACCGAGAGCAAGATCCGGATCCTCGCCGGCGGGATCAACACCACCCGCCAGCAGATGCTCCGCCTCGACCGCGGCCGGCAGGGCCCGCTCCCGGCGGAGGCCGCCGCGGCGCTGGTCGAGGAGGTCCGCCGGGCGGCCCAGGAGGCCGACGCGATCGTCGTCTCCGACTACGGCTCCGGCGCCCTCTGCCCGGAGGTGATCGAGGCCGTCCTCGCCGTCTCCCGGGAGGGCGCCAAGGTCTGTGTCGACAGCCGCTACAACCTGGCCGCCTTCCACGGCGTCCTCCTCGCCAAGCCCAACGAGCCCGAGCTCTCCGCCGCCACCGGGCTCCCGGTGGGACCGGTGGAGGAGACCCTCAAGGCCGGCAAGACGCTGCAGCGGTCCCTGGGCTGCCACGCGGTGCTGGTCACCCGGGGCCGGAGCGGCATGGCCCTCCTCGAGAAGGGCCGGAGCCCGGACCTGATCCCGGTCCACGGCGCTGCCGAGGCGGTGGACGTCACCGGCGCCGGCGACACGGTGATCGCCACCCTGACCCTGGCGATCGCCTCCGGCGCCAGCCTGGGCGAGGCGGCCCGGGTCGCCAACGTCGCCGGCGGGCTGGTGGTGCAGAAGCCGGGGACCGCCACGATCACCCGGGCCGAGCTCCTCGCGGAGCTGGGCGGATGAGCGTCGCACGTATGAACGAGTTTCCCTCCACGACCCGGAAGATCGCGCCGCTCGCCGAGGTCGCCGGGGCCTGCGCGACCCACCGCGCGGCGGGCCGCACCGTGGCCCTGGCCAACGGGGTCTTCGACCTCCTCCACGTCGGCCACGTGCGCTACCTCGAGGCCGCCCGGGCGATGGCCGACGTGCTGGTGGTGGCGGTCAACACCGACGCCTCCACCCGGCGCAACAAGGGTCCCGATCGCCCGGTGATCCCCGAGGCGGAGCGGGCGGAGTTGGTGGCGGCCCTGGCCTGCGTCGACCACGTGGTGCTCTTCGACGAGCCGACGGTGGTGCCGGTGATCCGGGCCCTCCGGCCCGACCTCCAGGTTAAGGGGACCGACTACACGCCGGAGGGAATCCCCGAGCGCGCCGAGGTGGAGTCCTACGGCGGCCGCGTGGCGGTGGCCGGCGACCCGAAGGACCACTCGACGACCGCCATGATCGGCAAACTCCGGTAGCCGTGCGCCTCCTCCTCACCTGCGCCACGCCGGAGTACACCGGGCCCGGCGAGCTGATGCTCGAGGACGCCCGCGCCCTCCGGGACGCCGGCCACGAGGTGACCCTGGGGTTCGACACCCGGCGGCCGGGATCGCTCCGGGGCCGGATCGAGGCCCTGGGCCTCCCGATCCTCGAGGAGCTGGACCTCTGCCGGATCGCCAGCCCGGCCCGGTTCGCCCGGGACGTGGTGCGGCTCCGGGCCCACCTCGCCGGCGGCCGCTTCGACACCGTCCACGCCCGCTTCACCCATGACCACCAGGTGGCGCTCCTCGCCGCCGCCGGCC
>JAEZJH010000498.1 GCA_023436385.1 Pseudomonadota bacterium | reverse complement strand
GCGGATAGGTCCCCTCCTGCTCGATCGGGTTCTGGGTGGCGAGGACGATGAACGGATCGGGCAGGGGATGGGTGGTCTCCCCGATGGTCACCTGCCGCTCCTGCATCGCCTCGAGGAGCGCGCTCTGGACCTTGGCCGGCGCCCGGTTGACCTCGTCGGCGAGGATCACGTTTCCGAAGATCGGGCCCTTCCGCACCGAGAAGGAGGCGGTCGCCTGGTTGTAGATCATCGTGCCCACCAGGTCGGCGGGCAGGAGGTCGGGCGTGAACTGGATCCGCCGGAAGACGCCGTCGATGCCGGAGGCCAGGGTCCGCACCGTCAGGGTCTTGGCCAGGCCGGGGACGCCCTCGACCAGGACGTGGCCGCCGGTGAGGAGGCCGATGAGGAGTCGCTCGACCAGGTTCCGCTGGCCGACGATCACCCGGGAGGTCTCGCCGATCAGCCGGTCGACGAACGCGCTCTCCCGGGTCACGCGCTCGGAGATCGCCTGGATGTCCACGTGCACGGGTCACTCTCCCGGACCGGCAGGAGGCCGGTCCCGTGTCGGGGGCGCATCCTAACAGCCGAAATCGGGCTCCGGACGGCCCTCGGGCCGGGTCCGGGCGTATGCGCCGCGCGGGCCTCGAAACGCCCAATCGGCCGCAAAGCTTCCCATCCGATCGCCGAAAGGCCCGGTCTCCGGCCGCGAACCGGGTTACTGTTGGCTGGTCAACACTTCGACCCGCGGCCCGCCCGGTGGGACACCGACCGACCCAACCGGCGGGACGCCGGCAGACGACCCGGGGTGGTAGGGCCAAACGTCCGAGCTTACGACGGTTTTCGGCCCCACGAAACGACACGCGCCAGGCAAACCGCTCAACTCGCCCGGCGCGTGCGGTCGGATCGGGCGTCTCCCGTCGCCCTGCTCAGCACTCCGCCGGCAGGCAGGTGGAGGTGTCGAGGGTGCAGGCCGGCGAGCAGGTCACCGCGCCGGCGCCCAGGCCGAGGCCGGCGCAGGTGAGGCCGGCCACGTCCTCGCCGTCGCAGGCCTCCGCCCCCTCGCGGATCCCGTTGCCGCAGGTCGAGCAGGCGGAGGTGTCGAGGCGACAGGCGTCGTTGCAGGCGAGCCGACCGGCGCCGAGTCCCAGTTGGCCGCAGGTGGAGCCGCCCAGGGCCGGCCCGTCGCACTCCTCGCCCTCGCCGATCACCCCGTCGCCGCAGCCCGGCGCGGCGAGACAGAGGGAGGTATCGAGCCGGCAGTCGTCCCCGCACGCGAGGCTGCCCTCGACGAACCCCAGCGTCTCGCAGGTGGCGCCGCCCAGGTCGCCGCCGTCGCAGGCCTCGGCCCCGTCGCGGAGGCCGTTGCCGCAGGTGCGGTACCCCATCACCTCGACGCGATCGATCCGGTAGCCGTAGGCGCCGTAGCCCATGTCGCTGACCAGCCGGACGTGCACCGCCTCTCCCGGGATCACCACGGAGGTCCGATCGGTGTATTGGCCGTTGAGGATCTCGAAGAGGTAGCCCGCGTCGTCGGTGAGGTAGATGTTGTCGCAGGCGCGGTTCACGCAGCTCTCGTGTCGCTCGGTGTCGATCTCCGCGAAATGGAGACGGAGGCCGGCGGCGCCGGGGACGCGGATCTCCTGCCGGTGATCGAGCCGATCCCGATACACCTTGCCGACCCGCGGATTCTCGACCACGACCTCCCGGGTCTCGAGGACGTTGGGGAAGAGCGCGGGCGGGGCCGGGGTCCGGAGAAGGCCACGGTCGACGAGGACGGGGACGAGGACGTCGAGGTTCCGGCCGCCGTGGAGCGCGCGATCGGCCTCGAGGAGCGCCTCGGCGGCGCCGGTGAACTTCTCCCAGGGCGAGTACGCGAAGTGGGACTCGACGACCAGCCGGTCCATCACGTCGGCGCCGAGGAGCCCACGGAGCTCCCAGAGCACCGCCGACCAGATCTCGCCGTCGACGTGCACCTCGCCGCGCAGGCCCTCGGGGTAGTGCTTGGTCCCGTCGAGACGGCGCAGGCACGGGGGATCGCCGCTGGTGTAGGCGGTGGCGTTCCATTCGCCGAGGCACGCCGGGTCGATCACCTGCGGGCTGAAGGTGTCGGCGATCGAGGCCGCCAGGTAGTCGCCGAATCCCTCGCCCAGGGACCCGGTGTCCCCGCTGCCGAGATAACCGACCTGGTCCGCCTGGATGGCGTGGCCGTACTCGTGGACCAGGACGTCGGCATCCTCCGCGTCGTCCACGCCGCCGGTGCCGGTGGTGATCTCCTTGGTGCGCGGGTCGTACCAGCTGTTGTCGTCCGAGGCGCCGTTGGTGTTGACCACGATCGGGCGGTTGTTGACGTCGGTGAAGCCCAGGGCCTGGAGCCGGGCCTGCGCGCGGTCGAGGTGGAAGTAGGCCATCGTCTGCTCGAAGCCCGGCTGCCCGCGATCGAAGTCGAAGACGAGATCGGGCGACTGGACCCGGCCGCCGCTGGGGCCGCGAGCGTCGACCCAGTCCCCGCGGAGATACCCGCTGCCGTCGAGGCGCGGGAGGGCCACCCGCACCCGGGCGGCGTCGAGCGCCGCGGTGGCCGCGCCGTAGTTGTCGCGCAGGCTGCTGTCGCCGGTGGAGGCGACCGGGTTGGGATCGAAGACGAGGCCGGTGCCGTCAACGTGCCGGAGCAGATCCCGGACCTCGGCGACCGTGCCGGCGGAGGCGTCGACGAACACCTCCCAGCTGCCCGCGGGATCGGCGCGTCCGGCGAGGACGCGGTACACCAGGAGGTGCTCCTCGTCCCGGACCAGGAACCCTAGGACGGGGTCGTCGACCTCCGTGGCGCCAACCGCGTCGCGGGCGATCGCGGCCGCGGCCGTCCCGGCGATGGCGGGCCGGGTGGCAAGGCCCTTCGGCATCACCGCGTGGCCGAAGCGCACCTGCCGGATCTCGCTGCCCCGCTCTTCCGCCGCCACCTGCACCACCACCTCGCGGTCGAACACCGGCAACCCCAGGTGCCGCTGCCGGAAGCGGACGTAGGTGCCGGCGAGGCCGCGCTTCACCGCGCCGACCTCGAGCTCCGTGCCGTCCGCGGAGAGGCCCACGTCGGGACCGAACCGCCGTAGAAACGACCGCGCGCCCTCGACCGGCTCCGGGCTCTCCTCGGGGAACGCGCCGGCGATCCGCTCCGGGCGCAGGCGGTCGGGGCCGTAGCGGCGGATCGGCTGCGCCTCGGCGAGGAGCGCCTGCGTCGCGGCGGGAGCGCAGGCGTCGCCGCCGTCGCCGCCGCTTCCACCGCCACCGCTACCACCGTCGCCGCCGGCGCCCGCGGCCTCCTGGCTCGATTGGCAGGCGGAGAGCAGGCCCGAGAGCAGGGCCACGGCGAGCAGCGGGGAGGTTCGGTTCATGCGGCGCTCCAGACCCGGGGGATGCGGATTTCGACGATCGCCCGGCTGCCTGCATGCCGCGTGCCTCGAACGGGGGCTCGAATCGCGCCGGTACGCCGAAGGGCGGAGCCTACAAGACCAGGCCTTTCGCGCGAAGCGCGTGTTGGAAAATCGGCCCGGCCCCGGGCCGCTCCGCATGTTTCGACAGCCCCGAGGGACCGGATCCGTGACTGCCCGGGTCACGGTGAGAGCGCCGGGGCCACGCTCGATCCCTGGCCCGGCGTCCCCGCGCCGCTTCGGACGGATGCGCCGCGCCCGTCGGTTACCCGCGGGGAAGTCGCCGGCGCGTGGTAGCGTCGCCGATTCCCCGAGGTTCACCCGATGCTGAGTTCGCCCTCCACCCGCCGACCGCCCCACCCCGCGCCCGCACGACGCGCGCTGCCCCGCGGCGTGCGCACGCGGATCCTGGCGGCCTTCGTGGTGCTGGTGGCGGGCGTGGGGCTCAGCTCCGTTCTCTCCGTGCGGACCCACGTCGTGGTCCACGAGCTGTTCGAGGACGTGGCCCGTGCCGAACAGGGGATCCAGTACGCGCTGGTGCTCTCCGCCGAGGTGCGGGACTTCTACGCGCACCAGGCCCACACGGTGATCCTCAACGACCGCTCGCACCTGGGCTACTACGGCCACGCGCGCCACGGCGTCGGGGACGCGCTCGCCGCCACCCTGGCCCACGACCCGGCCCCCGGGGATCGGCCGCTCCTCGACGAGATCGACGGGTTGGCGCGGGAGCTCGATCGCAACTTCAACGAGCGGATCGTCCCGGGGATCGGCGGCTCTCGGGAGGCGCTCCTCGAGCCCCACGCCCGGGCCCTGGAGCTGGTGGACGGAATCGTCGAGCGGGTCAACCGGCTCACCGAGCGGCTCCGCGAGCGCGCCGCCGTCGCCCGGGAGCGAGCCGCCGCCGCCGAGCGCGCCGCCACCCAGCGGACCTGGCTCTTCCTCCTCGCCGCCGTCGGCTTCTCCGTCGCCGCCGGGGTCTACATCCACCGCTCGATCGCCTTTCCGCTCCGCGGCCTCGCCGAGGGCGCCGACCGGATCGCCCGGGGCGATCTCGGCACCCGGCTCCGCTGGAACCGGCGCGACGAGTTCGGCTTCCTGGCCGGACGGTTCGACGAGATGGCGGAGGAGTTGCAGACCCGGCAGGAGGCGCTGATCCGCTCGGAGAAGCTGGCCGGGATCGGCCGGCTCGCCTCCGGCGTGGCCCACGAGATCAACAATCCCCTGGCGGTGATCCTGGGCTACGCGCGCCTGATCGCCCGGGGCGGCGACGAGCGCACCCGCTCCGACGCCCTGGTGATCGTCGAGGAGGTGCAGCGCTGCCAGGAGATCGTCTCCGGGCTCCTCGACCTCGCCCGGCCGCCGCGGCTGGTTCCCGCCGCCGTCGATCTGGTCGAGGTGGCCCGCGACGTCGGCGCCCGGGTCCGCGAGGTCCACGGCCGCGGCGAGGTGGCGGTGATCGCCGACGGCCCGGTGGAGACGGTGGCCGACGAGGGGAAGGTCCGGCAGATCCTCGCCAACCTGATCCGCAATGCCCTCGAGGCAGATCCCGAGGGCCGGGTGGAGATCACGCTCGCGCGGGACGGCGAGCGCGCGGTGGTGCGGGTCCGGGACCACGGCCCCGGCCTGACCGAGGAGGCCCGGGCCCGGCTGTTCGAGCCGTTCCACACCACCAAGCCCAAGGGCACCGGCCTGGGACTGGCGGTGAGCGCCTCGCTCGCCGAGGCCCACGGCGGCTCGCTCTCGCTCGTCGAAGGCGACGGGCCCGGCGCGTGCTTCGCCCTCTCCCTGCCCGTTTCGCCCGTGGAGGCCATGAGCGCATGAGCGGTCGGATTCTCGTCGTCGATGACAAGGAGAACATCCTCCGCCTCTTCGAGCGGCTCCTGGGCGAGCGCCACCAGGTGACCCTGGCCCACGACGGCGCCGAGGCGATCGCCAAGCTCGCCGCCGGCGAGTTCGACGCGGTGGTCTCCGACGTGCGGATGCCCGGCGCCGACGGCTTCCAGGTCCTCGAGGCGGTGAAGGCCCGGGCGCCGGGCACCGAGGTGATCCTGATGACCGCCTTCGCCACCGTGCAGAGCGCGGTGGAGGCGATGCGCGCCGGCGCTTACGACTACCTGCAGAAGCCGTTCGATCCCGACGAGGCGGTGGTGAAGATCGAGCGGGCGGTGGAGCACCGGCAGCTTCGCGAAAAGGCGAGCCGCCTCGCGGAGGAGGTCCGGGAGCGGTACCGCTTCGATCGGCTGCTGGGGAAGAGCCCGGAGATGCAGAAGGTGTTCGGGCTCCTCGAGAAGGCCGCCCGCCACGACCTCACCGTGCTGGTCACCGGCGAGAGCGGCACCGGCAAGGAGCTGGCCGCCCGGGCCCTCCACTACGCCAGCCCCCGGAGCGATCGCCCCTTCGTCGCGGTCAACTGCGGCGCCTTCCCGGCGGAGCTGATCGAGAGCGAGCTCTTCGGCCACGTGAAGGGCTCCTTCACCGGCGCCGTCGCCGACAAGCGCGGCCTGGTCGAGGAGGCCGCCGGCGGCACGCTCTTCCTCGACGAGGTGGGCGACCTGCCCCTCCCGCTCCAGGTGAAGCTGAACCGGGCGCTCCAGGAGCGCGAGTACCGCCGCGTCGGCGACACCCGCGACCGGAAGGTCGAGGCCCGGGTCGTCGCCGCCACCAACGTCGACCTGCGAGCGCGCGTCCGCGAGGGCCGCTTCCGCGAGGATCTCTTCTACCGGCTCAACGTCTTCGAGCTGGCCCTGCCGCCGCTCCGGGAGCGCCGGGAGGACGTGCCGCTCCTTGCCGCCGACTTCCTGGCGCGCGCCGTCGAGCGGATGGGCCGCGGTCCCCGCGGTTTCGCCCCCGACGCGATCCGCGCCCTCCTCGCCCACGGCTGGCCCGGCAACGTGCGCGAGCTGCAGAACGCCGTCGAGCGCGCCGCCGCCGTCGCCGAGAGCGAGGAGATCGTCGCCGCCGATCTGCCGCCCGAGGTGCTGGCCGCGCCGGTCGACGCCGACGCCCCCGACCTGGCCCTCGCCCGCCTCCGCTACGCCGAGGCCGTGGAGCTGATCAAGGACCGCGGCGTCCGCGAGTACCTGGTCGCCCTGCTCCGCTCCACCGCCGGCAACGTCACCCGCGCCGCCGAGCAGGCCGACGTGGCCCGCGAGTCGCTGCACCGGCTGCTGCGGAAGTACCAGATCGATCCGGCCGATTATCGGGACGGCGGGGCGCGCTAGAATCGCGGACGGGTTTCCCGCTGTACGACGCGTGACAATGGTCGCCAGCGATTGGAGGGCAGGATTACCCGCCGGATGGCGTTGTGCGGTCACCCCTCAACGACGCCCGGGTGCTGATTCCGAAGCTACCGACGGCTCCCGAAGCTACCTGCTCTTGCAGGTCCACCGAAGCGGCGACTCGGGATCCCCCCGCGTCACGGGATCGACCAGCGCCTCGAGCGCCTCGTACATCCCGGGCTGCTGCTCGCCGATGGGCTTGCGCCCGGCGCCCTTGCGCCTGGCCTTCACGAGATCCCTCGGCGGACGGTCCTCGCGGACCTTCTCCATGCCGTTCAGCACCGTCGTGCGAGAGAGGTCCGTCGCACGTGCAACCGCCTCACGGCCACCCTGGGCCGTGGGGCGCCGCGCTGGCCGCTACGCGGCGCCCGCATGGCCCGAGAGTTCTCTTCAAGGCGACCTCGGGCTGACGTCGCCGCACGCCTCCCCCCGCGAGGTCTACATGACCCCGCTGGCGCCGTCTTCCCGGCGTCGCTGATCGATCAAGGTCCCGGGCCGCGCCGGTGGCCGCCCCCGCGGAGCCGGGGCCCCGCGGGAGCGACGCTCGATCCAAGGGCGTGCCGGGGTCAGTGGTGAAACGCCTGCGCGTTCTCCTCGAGCGGAATCGGGCCCGACAGGCGATCCAGGTACTCGGTCTCCGCGGCGATGTCCCGCAGCAGGTCGTTGGCCAGATCCATGCTCAGGCCGTTCCGCACCACGATGCGCTGCACGGTCATGTCTGTGAGGTCGTCGGGCATCGGGTAGGCGGGGATGAGCCACCCCTTCGTCCGCAGTCTCGACGAGAGGTGGTAGAGCGTCCAGTTGTTCGTGTGGCCCGGCTTGAGCCTCCACGCGAAGACGGGAATGTCCGACCCGTCGTTCCACAGCTCGAAGGCCTTCATCGAGCCGATGGCATCGGCCAGGCGCCGCGCGACGTCGTGCGATGCCTTCTGGACCGCCTGGTACCCTACCCAGCCGAGCCGCAGGAACTGGTAGTACTGCAGCAGGACCTGCGCGCCCGGCCGCGAAAAGTTGAGCGCGAAGGTCGGCATCTCTCCCCCGAGGTAGCTCACCCGGAAGATCAGATCGTCCGGAAGAAACTTGCGCTCCCGCCACACGACCCATCCCAGCCCTGGATAGACGAGGCCGTACTTGTGGCCCGAGGTATTGATCGAGTGGACCCGCGGGACGCGGAAATCCCACTCCAGCTCCGGGTGCAGGAAGGGCGCGACCATGCCTCCCGACGCGGCATCGACGTGGATCGGGATGTCCCAGCCCTTCGCCGCCTGCACCGCGTCGAGCGCGCCGGCGATCTCCTTCACCGGCTCGTACATGCCCGTGTAGGTCACGCCGAGGATCGCCACCACGCCGATCGTGTTCTCGTCGAGGTACTGGTCGAGCTGGGAGCCGTCGAGGGTCTTGTGCGCCTCGCTGATCGGCACGAACCGCGGCTCCACGTCCCAATAATTGCAGAACTTCTCCCACACCACCTGGACCGCTGAGCTCATCACCAGGTTCGGCTTATTGGTGGGCTTCCCCTCCGCGCGCCGGGCGAGTTGCCAGCGGCGCTTGAACGCCAGGCCGCCGAGCATGCAGGCCTCGGACGATCCGATCGTGGAGGTGCCGATGGTGCCCTCCGGGTCGGGCGAATGCCACAGCTCGGCGAGGATCTTCCAGCAGCGTTCCTCGATCTCGGCGGTCTGGGGGTATTCGTCCTTGTCGATCATGTTCTTGTCGAACGTCTCGGCGTAGCGCTTCGCCGCGAACGGATCCATCCAAGTGCCGACGAAGGTGGCGAGGTTCATCCGGGCGTTACCGTCGAGCATCACCTCGTCGTGCACTATCTGGTAGGCCGTCTCCGGCAACATCGCAGTGGTGGGCATGCGGTTACGGGGGACGGCGACCGCCTCTCCGGGACGAGAGTACAGCGGGTTGACTCCCAGGACTTCGGTATCGATCGACATGCGTCGTCTCCTCGCGGCTACGGGGGATCCAGAAGGTTGAGGCGGAGTGCTTCGGTCACATGTCGGATGGCGCGCTGCCCGCGCACCGAGTTGCCGAATCGGTCGAGCGGCGGGCTGAAGGTCGCGATGGCGATGCGTCCGGGCACCACAGCCAGCAGACCGCCGCCGACGCCGCTCTTGCCGGGCAGACCGACGTCGTAAGCCCAGCCCCCCGTGTTGTCGTAGAGCCCGTTCATCGCCATCTCCGCGAGGATCTTCGGCACGTTCTCCGCGCGAACGGCCCGGCGCTTGGTGATCGGGTTCACACCACGAGCGGCGAGCGTCGCGCCCATCAGCGCTAGGTCCCGACACGTGATGCCCACGGAGCATTGGCGCGTATAGACGTCGGTGGATTCCATGGGATCGCTGTACATCGCATGCGCGCTCTCCATCAGCCACGCGATGGCCCGGTTGTGTTGGTTGGTTTCCGACTCCGAGCGGTAGATGTCCTCGAGAACCTCGAGCCGGCGTCCCGCGAACGCCTCCATGGTCGCGGCGATCTTCTCCCAGCGTCCCTGCGGCGAAGGGGCCGCCACGAGGCTCACGGTGGCGATGGCGCCGGCGTTGACGAACGGATTCAGCGGCCTCCCTCCGTGGAGCAGGAGCGCCTGCACCGACGAGAAGGACTCGCCCGTGGGGTTGCTCCCGATCTTGCTTCGGAGTTCCTCCGCGCCGATCTCGTCCAGCACGTTGGCGAGGGTGAAGACCTTGGAGATCGACTCGATCGCGAAGACCTGCTGGCTGTCACCGACCTCCGCCGTCTCGCCCTCCGCGTTCGCCGCGACGATCCCGAAGAGTTGCGGCGACACCTCCGCCAGCGCCGGGATGTAGCTGGCGTTGTTGCCCTCCTGCAGCGGCCCGTAGAGCCGGTGCGCCTCAGTGATCGCCAGGCGGATGGCTTTCATCGCCACTCCGGTGCCCATGCTCGCCTCCCAAGCCTTTCGGCGGTTCGCGCCCCTCGGGCCCAACCTCGAGCCCCGGTCGCCCGTGTCCTCCCGGCTTCTCCCAATCGAACGGCGCCA
>JAEZJH010000426.1 GCA_023436385.1 Pseudomonadota bacterium | reverse complement strand
GCGATCGCCTGCGCCCGCCGGATCCTCGCGGCCGCCAACGAAGCCGCCGGCGGCCCGCGGGGCGGCGACCCGCAGGCCCGCGCCGCCCGCTGGGTCGCCACCGACGCACTCCGCGAACTGGAGTCGGAGAAGGTCCGGGAGCGCGTGGGGGGCAAGAAGGCACGGGCTCCCGCAGCGAAGTAGACGGGCCGTGAAAAGCGCTCACCGCGGCTCGGTTACCGCCCGCCGAGCCACCCGGCCGGTCGTCCTGCGTGACGAGGAACCGCGCCAAGCCGGGCGTGGTCAGGCGCCGGAGGGCAGGACCGGGAGCGTTCCGCTGCCCTCGTGCCCATCGGACATGCCGCACCCCGAAACGTTTTCCCACGTCGGCGTGATGTCGCCGTCGACCACGGTCGCGTCGTCCCGCATCACGGTGATGTGATACGAGGTTGCCGGGTCGTTGATACGTACCTGGCCCTCTCCGTCGGCGAAGGAAAACAAGAGAACATCCTTGGCGCACTCGTTGCCGTTCTCCCCGGGGAGGTCCGCCTCGCAAGACCACGATCCCGCGTTGGAACTCACGTCGATTCGCCAATGACCGGCGCGCCAGACCTCCGCGGATCCGCCGACGAATCGAATCGTCGCGCCGTCCAGGTGAAAGCACTCCTCGTCCTCGGGCGTGTCGGAGCAGGCCATGAGGCCGCCACCAAGGATGCACGCCGACGTGACCGCGAGCCAGGTCCAGGTTCTCATCGTTTCCCCCGAAGTTGAGTCCGCGGAGGACGGCGTCGCCTAGCTGCTCGACGTCCCCGAGGACTTCGTGAGCGAAAGGCTGTCGCCAAGCAATCTCCGTGCCCCGGGGCGACCGACGTTGCGCGTCTGGAATTGTCTCTCGCAACCTGGCCAGTTCACGAGTGTATACGGAATCTAGGGGCGTTCCGGGAACCCTTGTCGGCCTGGGTACTCGGCGCCGCCCCCGCGCTTTCGGCGCCGGATCGCGACTTCCGTGTCGCGCACTCCAAGCGGGGCATGCCGTCGCCTTCGTGAAACCGGGGCCGCCGCCCCGGCTTCGCGGAACTCGTCAGGCGAGCCGCGATTGCCCCGGCGGGAGCCGGCCGCGACCGGCCGGAATCCGCGCCTGCGCCGGCGTCCCGTCCGTCAGCGCGAGGTCATCTGGCCGAAGGGGCACTGGCTGCACTTGTATCCGGAGCCATACGGCCCGGTGTGCCGCCCCAGGCAGGCCGGGCAGATCCGGAAGCCGCAGGTCGTGCAGACGAACCAGCTCCAGTTAACCGGCAGCATCTGCCCGCAGGACTGGCACGGAATGACGCTCATGGTCGCCTCCGCCACGGCAAATCGTGGGCCGCCATGGCTCGCAGGAGACGACGCAACGGACAGCCGTCCTCCGACACCCACGGCGATCTCACGGTTGAGCGGGGGCCGGCCGCCCAAGATCGGGATGGTCTCGCTGTTCTGGCGCCAGGAGGCGGGGCATTTCGGCCCCCTTGCGTCAATTCCCTGCGCCGAGACCTCCCGGGCGCTGCGTGACGCAGCAGTACTACCCGAGGTCGGTTCCCTCCCGCAGTCGCGCCAGGTATCGGTCGTACGAGAAGGACCGGTCTCGGCGCTTCCCCGTTGTCTCCACGAGGATTCCCGCGGCGACGAGGGTGTCGATCGCCTTGCCTGCGGTCGGCCGCGCGACCCCGGTGGTTCGCATCGCGGAGGCCACGGTTACCACCGGATGGCGGGGCAGGGTTTCGAAGAGCCGAAGCGTGGCGATCGAGGCCCCCTCGTACCCGAGGAGGCGATAACGGTCATCGTTCACCCGGCCGAATAGGTCGCGGGCGGTAGTCACCGCTTCCTCGGCGATCGTCGCCACACCGTCGAGGAAGAAATCGAGCCATCCTTCCCAGTCTCCCTCCTGGCGCACCGCATTCAACCGCCGATAGTACTCCGCCCGGTGCCGCTTGAAGAAGAGGCTGAGGTAGAGCAATGGTCGACGGACCAGCCCCCAGTGCTCCAGTAGGAGCGCGATCAGGAGCCGCCCGACACGTCCGTTCCCGTCAAGATACGGGTGGATGGTTTCGAATTGTACGTGGGCCAGGCCCGCACGCACGAGCGGAGGGAGCGTGTCGTCCGCGTGCAGGTAGCGTTCGAGGTCGCCCAGGAGGCGGGGAAGTTCCTGGGGTGGCGGTGGGACGTAGATCGCGTTCCCGGGACGGGATCCGCCGATCCAGTTTTGGCTCTGGCGCACCTCTCCCGGGCCCTTGTTCGCTCCTCGAACTCCGGCCAGCAGGCGACCGTGGACCTCGTTGAGGAGTCGCAGGGACAGCGGGAGTCCGGTGGGGGAGGCAAGGTGGTCACGGGCCAGCTTCATCGCCGCGAGGTAGTTGCAGACTTCCTGCACGTCGGCCGACGGCGAGGTCTCGGCGGCCTCAGCCTCGAAGGAGAGGAGATCCACCAGGGTGGCCTGGGTCCCCTCGATCTGGGAGGAGACCACCGCCTCCTTCCGGACGAACGCGTAGATGAACCAGTCGAGCGACGGCACCATGTCGCCGGCTAGGTCCAGCCGACGGAGCGCTTCTTCTGCCGGCCGGAGTCGGTTGGCGACGGGCCCGGACAAGTCCAGCGGGGGGGTGGCCGGGGGGAGCGGGTGAGGTACGAAGGCCCGGACCTCTTCCCCCCCGTGGGTCGTTCGCACGTAAAGCCCAGTCTGACGGCCCATTTGGCGCCCGCTTCCTCTGCTACGAACGCCCACGTTCCTAGTGGCGGGCGCTAATAAAGTAGACCTTATTAGCGCAGGACCTTGGTAACGCAAGCTTTCGTAGCCGGCCCGGACGATGGGCTGTTCCCGGCGCGCGCTACGGCCTCCCGATCGCGAAGTACTCGAACCCGCGCTCCCGCATCTTCCCGGGCTCCCAAAGGTTCCGGCCGTCGAAGATCACCGGGGCCTTCATCAACGACTTCATCCTCTCGAAATCCGGGAAGCGGAAGTCCATCCACTCGGTGACCACGAACAACCCGTCGGCGCCCTCCAGCGCCCCGTAGGGCGTCGGCGCGTACACGATCCGCTC
>JAEZJH010000305.1 GCA_023436385.1 Pseudomonadota bacterium | reverse complement strand
GTCCTCGCCCATCCGTTCGGCCTCCTGGCGCTGGCGCTGCTCGCGCCGCTGCGGTTGCTCCAGCTCGGGACCGCCGGCGATCGGCCGGGGGATCCCCGCCCGGCTCCGGGACCGCTCCTCCTCCGGGCGGCGGCCTTCGGCGCCCTCGCCTTCGCCGGCTGCTCGTTCTGGCTCGTCCCCTACGCGGTGCGGGCGGGGCGCTGGGCGAACTCCTTCGGCGAACCCTGGCTCCCGCTCCCCACCCTCGTCGCCGGCCTCTTCGACGGCACCACCCTCGACGGCGTCTCCCTGGGCTGGGTGATCGCCGGCCTGGTCGGCCCGCTGGTCGCCATTGCCGCCGGGCGCCGCTTCGGCCTCTATGCGCTGGCGCTCTTTGCCTCCGGCCTGGTGGCGGGCGCCCTGTCCGGCCAAAAGGGCTCCGGGCTGGCCCTCCTGATCCCGTCCTTCGAGCAGGTCCAGGGCGAGCGCTTCGCCTACGTGATGCGGGCCGCCCTCTGGCTCGGCCTCGGCTCCGGAGTCGCCGGCCTGGTCGACCTGGCGAGGCGGGCCGGCGAGGCCCGCTCGCCTCGGGCGAGAGGGCTGGTCACCGCCCTCCTCCTCGTCGCCACCGTGGCGCTCCTCGCCTCCCCTGCCGGCGCGTGGATCCGGGCCCCGTTTCCCCCCGTTCCCCTCGCCTCCGCCGACGAACATCACGCCGCCGTGAAGGAGGCGGCCGCCTGGCTCCGGGAGCACACGTCCGACGATCCGATCTACCGGGTGCTGGTCCACGTGCGCCGCGGCCACTCCCACGGGCTCCTCCACGTCGGGACCTTCGCCGGCGTGGCCGTCGCCAAGACCGGCTTCCACGCCGCCGAGACCTTCCGAAACCTGGGCGCCGGCCTCGAGCCCGAGGCCCTGGCGACTCAGGACGTCCGCTTCGTCCTCACCACCCTGGCCCTCCCCCGCGACGACCTCGCCCTCCGGGGCCGCTTCGGCCCGCTCTACCTCTACGAGTTCTCCGGCTACCGGCCCGCCCGCGCGGAGCTCCTGGGCCCGGGCTCGCTACGGATCGATCGGATCGCCCCAGAGGAGCTGGCGGTCACCGTCGACGGCGCCGGCCCCGAGAGCCGGCTCCGCTTCCACGTCGCGCCCTACGCCACCTGGGAGGCCCGGGTGAACGGCCGCGTGGTGCCCTGGCGCGGCGCCACCGTGGGCCCGGTCCCGGTGCTCGACGTCCCCGCGGAGAACGGCACCGTCGTGCTCCGGAGCGTGCCCCGGAGCCTCGATCGCCTCGCGCAGGCCCTCACCGCCCTGGGAATCCTCGCGGTGCTGGCGGTGGCCGTGGGGTCGTCGAGGCGATTTCGAGCTTGGCGGCACCGCGGGAGCGGATCCGGGCCGGATCCCGCGGCGGATCGGACGAGCGCCGAAGCGTAGGCCGGCGACTCGCACGTCGGGCGCATCGATCCGGGCACCTCTCGCGCCCGAAACCGATCACCGGTTCGCGTCGACCGTCTCGTCGACCAGGCACCCCGGAAGCAGCCAGCTCTGCTCGTGCTCGCCGGCGACGATCACCTCCGGGCGGCCGTCCCGGTCGGCGTCGACCAGGGCCAGCGCGGCGGTCTCGCCCGGGCCCAGCGGCGCGCTCAGGGCGGCCCAGCGCCCCGCCGGCACCAGCTCCGGGCCGCCGATGTTCCGGAAGAACTGCACCCGGCCGTCGTCCTGGAGCACCAAGACATCCCGCCGGCCGTCGGTGTCGAGGTCGGCCACCGCCACCGCCACGCCGCCGGACAGGTGGTGGAGGGCCGCAATCTTGAGGCCCTCGTCGGTGATTTGCAGCATCGCCAGGGCCTCGGGCCCCAGCGACAGCACCTCGTCGACCCCGTCGCCGTCGAGATCGCCGGTCGCCACCGCCCGAGTGACCAGCCCGAAGTCGCCGGCGAGGGCGAACCCGCCCCGGCCGTCGCCCCACGCCAGGGCGAGTTGCGTCTCCGTCGCCACCACGAAGTCCGGGGCGCCGTCGCCGTTCACGTCGCCGACGGCCATCTCGTGCGGGACCTCGGGAAGCGCCACGGTGGTCTCGTCCGTCCAGGCCCGGTTGCGGATCACGCGCAGGGTCTGCCCCTCCGCCTCGAGCACGGCGAGATCCCGGGCGCCGTCGTCGTCCACGTCCGCGAGGAGGATCCGCGTCGGCCCGTCGCCCACGGGGATCCGCTCCGGGGACGCGAAACCAGCGCCTGGATTGGAAAGGGCCACCGAGATCGCGTCGCCCGCCCGATCGGCCGCGAGGAGATCGGCGTAGCCGTCGCCGTCGACATCCCCCAGGGCGAGGTCCTCGACGCCGTGGCCGACCTCGAACGAGGCCACCTCCGCCATCCCGTAGCGCGACAGGCGCATCACCCCGACCTGCGGTCGATCCCGGAAGCCCACCAGGAGTTCGCCGGCGCTGCTGCCCCAGACCTGGGCGATCCCGATCCGCGGGCCGGCGCCGGTGAACCGGTTCATCCGAAACCGGCCCGGGAACGCCCCGGCACCGTCGCCGCCGAGGACGACGGCGTGGCCGAGCGCGGTGTCCACGGCGAGGAGGTCCACCCCGTCGGCCCGGTCGAGCGGCGCGGCCCGGATCCAGCTGAGGCCCGGAGCCGCGGGGATGGTTCGCCCCGGCGTCGGGCCGTCGGCGGTGCCGCGGAAGGTCGGCAGCTCGCCCGACCGCGCGAACGCCAGATCGAGACGGCCGTCGCCGTCGAGGTCGGCCACCGCGAGGCCGGAGACGGAGGGGAGCGCGACCTCCCAGGGATCGAAGAAGCCGTCGCCCCGATTCCGGAGGAGGACGCCCGCCGCGGAGACCAGGTCGAGGTCGCCGTCGCCGTCCAGGTCCGCCAGCTCGAACTGGCCGGGGAAAGCAGCCGGGCCGACGCTGCTCACGCTGACGTCGACCACGCCTCCCAACCGCACCACGAGGATCCCGGTCTCGGTCGCGGCCAAGAGCGCGGTCCGCCCACCCAGCTCGGCGACGCGCAGGTGACGCGGCCCCTGGGCGTCCACCGTCACCGGTCGAGCGTCGCCGAACTCGATCCGCAGCCCTCCCGCGGTCGCCACTACCAGTTCCTCACCGGGCTCGCCGTCCACATCGGCCTGGAGGAACTCCACCACCGGCTCCGTCGTACCGAGGAAGGCCGTCGCGGTCCTGGGGACCGGATCTTGCGTGATGATCACCAGCGTGCCGGGCTCGGCCGGATCGGCGATGGCGAGATCGAGGTCCCCGTCGCCGTCGAAGTCCACGGTCCGGAAGAAGCCGCTCCGCGTCCCGGCGACCGAGCCCTTCGGCTCGAAGACGCCGTCCCCCCGGTTCGCGAAGAGCCGAATTTCCCGCGGCTCGACTAAAGCCGCGAGGAGGTCGAGGTCGCCGTCGCCGTCCCAGTCGGCCAGCTCGGCGTGCCGGACCGCGCCGCCCAACTCGAACTCCGGGAGGCCGGGGAGAAGGACGGTGCCCTCGCAGGCGGCGGGAGCGCAGGTGCCCTGGCGACAGACCTGGCCCGCGGCACATTCGCGGCCGCACTCGCCGCAATGGGAGACATCGGTCGCGGTGTCGACACACCCGCCCTCGCAGGCCGTCGCGCTCCCCGGACACGTGCAGGTTCCGGCCTCGCAGGTCTGGCCCGCGAAACACGACACCTCGCAGCTGCCGCAGTGTGCGATGTCGACGGCGAGATCCACGCAGGCGTGGTCGCAGACGGACTCGCCCTCCGCGCAGCGGAGCGGCACACAGGTCGAGGCGAGACAGGCCTCGTCGGTGCCACAAGCGCGACCGCAGCCCCCGCAGTGCCGGGGGTCGCCCGCCGGGTCGAGGCAAGCCCCCTCGCCGCAGTCGAGCAGCGGGGCCTCGCACTTCCCGCGGCCGCCGGCGTCCGCCCCGTTCGAACAGCCCGCCACCAACCAGATGCCGGCCAAGCACGTCGCGAGGACGAGCCGCATGCAGACCTCCCGCTGGATTCGGCGAAGGACCGAAGGGCGGGAGCGTAGCGGGAAAGCGGGCCACCGGTCGAGTGGCGGCCCGGTATACGTTAGTCGGCGTCGTGCTCCGGCACCCGGAAGCGGCCGGCACCGGTGGGCACCGGCCGCGCCGGCATGGTCCGCCGGAGGTGCAGCTCGATCCGGCCGCCCTGGTAGACCGACGCCTGCCGGAAGGACCGGTCCAGCTCCGCCTTCACCGCCGGACGAACCGCGTCGTGGTTCCCGATCAGGACCGCCCGGGCCCGGGCCAGGAGGGCCAGCTGCCCCTCGTCATCCGGCGGCAGCGGGGTCTCCGGCGGCGGGAACTTCTGGTGCCGGTGGGGCACGCCCTCGTGCGTGGTCATCCGCTCCACCGGATAGAGCCCGTCCCGATATCCCCACGAGCCCAGCGAGAGGACCTCGATCGGCCGGTCGGGATCGGGCGGCGGCGTCTCCGGGAGCGTGTCGAGCCGGAGGCTGCCGTGGCGGCGGAACCGCGACTGCTCCTGGAGGAGCGCGAAGATCACGTCCTCGCCCCGGGTGGCCGCCGGGAGGTCCCGGGGCATCGAGACCACGTGGGTGATCCCCTGGGCCCGATACGCCTCCCAGAGCTGCCGCGGCGAGGTGTAGCCGCGGGCGTCGAAGAGGCCCTGGTACCCGACCCAGTCCTGGTACACGTCTCGATTTATTCCGATCGACCGCTGGTGGTAGTGGAGCACCACCTTGGCGTCGGCCGGGAGCGCGTCGTTCACCGCCCGGTAGTCGCGCCAGGACCGCTCCCAGACCGTCTCCCCGCGGACGCCGTCGAAGCCGGCCCGGATGATCCGGAAGGCCTCGCCCAGCTGCCGACTCTGGGTCATCGACACCGTGTCGCTCGACCAGGCGAGCTGGAGTAGCACCACCGGCACGATCCCCAGGCGCGCCAGCTTCCCCGCCTCCCAGGCCCGGATCAGCACCGCCACCGTGGCCGCAGCGAGGAGCGGCACCGCCGCCTGGAGGTTCCGGTCGAGCCGATACGTCCCCGCCCAGAGCAACACCGCCACCGCGCCGCCGCCCAGGGCGAGGAGGATCCGCCGCCGGGGCCTCGGCAGGAGGAGCCCCACCGGGAGGAGCAGGGTGAAGAGCGAGCCGAACACCGGCAGGTGCTTCGACCAGTGGGCGTAGTGGGCCTTCCAGGAGAAGGTGAACCAGACCTCGAGGGTGTCCTTGACCCGGTGCAGGAAGGTCCCCCGGGGCCGGAAGTCCGACGCGGCGAAGGCCCGGTTCACCAGGGTCTTGGCGTCGGCCACGGTGGGATGGCTCGGGAAAACATCCTGCAGGTACGGATACAGCGGGTTTCCGTAGAACACCGCGTTCCGGAGCAGGTGCGGCGAGAACACCGCCAGGGCCGCCCCGGCCGCCACCAGCGGGGCGAGGCCCAGCTCGCGCCACGACGGCGCCTCCTCGCCCCGCCACCGCCGGATCACCGCGTGCAGCCACCCGTAGGCGAGCGGCACCGCCGCCGCGCCCCCCAGGAACAGCGCCTGGTACTTCACCAGGGCGGCGGCGCCGACCAGGACACCGGCGAGGAGGAGGTCCCGGGTCGCCAGGGTCCGGCCGGCCCGCAGCGCCGCAAGGAACACCGGGATCGCGAAGAAGGCGAGGACGTGATCCGCCGAGCCCTGGAGGTTGCAGTCGTAGACGAAGACCGCCGGGAAGAGGAAGAAGCCCGCCCACGCCGCCCGCACCGGCCGATCGCCGAGCAGGTGGCGGACCAGCGCCGCCACTCCCGCCAGCGTGAAGAGGAAGAGGACGAACTCCTGGTGCAGCGCCAGGAGCCACCGCTCCGGCTCCGCGAACCCGGGGAGGAGATACCCCCACGCATGCACCAGGCTGGTCAGGTGCGGGTGGTTCTTCGCCCAGTCGGCCGGGAACGGGACGATGCGTCCGTGCCGGGCATACGCCTCCGCAATCGGGAGGTGCTGCCAGGCGCCGTCGTAGCCGATCGCGTCCGGGGTGAGGATCCCCAGATACACGATGCCGACCGCACCCACGCCGCCCACCGTGGCGAGGAGCGCGATCGTCCGGGAACCGAAGGTGCCCGGAGCCGGCGCCTCGCGGCTTCGCCAGGCGTCCCGGAGCCGGCGGACCAGCCCGGGCCCCCCCAGCGCGATCGCCGCCGCCGGATAGAGGAAGGCGAACGCGGTGCCGAGGAGACCGACCGCCCCCACCACGTAGAACACCAGGGCGTAGCCGGTGATCCCCAGCGCCGCGGAGAGCACCAGCGTGGCGAGGAGCGGCAGATCCCGCACCCGGAACAGCCGGTCGAGGGCCAGGTAGCCGACCGAGAGGCCGGCCGCGGTGAAGACCGCGGTGGCCAACCACATCGCCAGGTAGCGCCAGAGGAGCCACTCGGAAACCGGGTAGCTCTCCGGGATCACCGCGTGGAGGAACCAGCCCGTCGCCGCGAGGCCGGCGGCGCCCAGGAGCGCGGAGCGGAGCCAGGGCCGGCGCGCCGGCGTTTCGGCCGGGACGGGCGGCAGGGACTCGACGGGGGAATCGGGCGATTCGACCGGGGAGGAGGGTTCCATGGGGGCGGGAGGTTACCCTCCGCCCGCCCGCCGCGTCATCCCCACTCGCGAGGCCCGCGCCCGACGCGGGATGACATGAACCGGCTCGCGCAAAGGACTCGGCCCCGTAAACCCGGGAATTCCTGCCCGGCGGGGTGGCCTTGCAGCCGTCTTGCCAGGTCCCCCCCGCTGGTTACGTTGGCGGGGCCATGAAGCTCGAAACCTATACGGTCAAGGCCCAGGACGCGGTTCGCGCCGCGCAGGAACTCGCGCGCCGCCGCGACCACCAGCAGATCGACGTGGAGCACCTGCTCCTTGCACTCCTCGAGCAGGAGGAGGGGATGGTGGTGCCGGTGCTGCAGAAGCTGGGCGCCGATCCCCGGCTCGTCCGCACCCGGGTCGAGGAGGCGCTGAACAAGATCCCCAAGGTGCACGGCGGCGAGAGCTACCTCGCCCAGCGCCTCGCCAAGTGTCTCGACCGGGCGGAGGACCTCGCCCGGGAGCGGGGCGACGAGTTCGTCTCCACCGAGCACCTGCTCGCGGCGATCGCCGACGAGCGCGGTGGCGCCGGGGAGATCTTGAAGGACGTCGGCGCCACCAAGAAGGCGGTGCTCGGGGCAATCGACGCGCTGCGCGGCGGCGCCCGGGTCACCAGCGAAAACCCGGAGGCCCAGTTCCGGGCCCTGGAGAAGTACGGCAAGGACCTCACCGACCTGGCGCGGAAGGGCAAGCTCGACCCGGTGATCGGCCGGGACGAGGAGATCCGGCGGGTGGTGCAGGTGCTCTCCCGCCGCACCAAGAACAACCCGGTGCTGATCGGCGACCCCGGTGTCGGCAAGACCGCGATCGTCGAGGGCCTCGCCCGGCGGATGGTCGACGGCGACGTGCCAGAGAGCCTGAAGCGGAAGCGCCTCGTCGCCCTCGACCTCGGCGCGCTGATCGCCGGCGCCAAGTACCGCGGCGAGTTCGAGGAGCGGCTCAAGGCCGTGTTGCAGGAGGTGGAGAAGAGCGACGGCCAGGTGGTCCTCTTCATCGACGAGCTGCACACCCTGGTCGGCGCCGGCAAGGCCGAGGGGGCGATGGATGCGGGCAACATGTTGAAGCCCGCCCTCGCCCGTGGCTCGCTCCGCTGTGTCGGCGCCACCACCGTCGACGAGTATCGGAAACACATCGAGAAGGACGCGGCGCTGGAGCGGCGCTTCCAGCCGGTGCTGGTGGGCGAGCCGTCGGTGCCCGACACCATCTCCATCCTCCGGGGCCTCAAGGAGCGCTACGAGACCCACCACGGCGTGCGGATCACCGACTCCGCGCTGGTCGCCGCCGCCACCCTCTCCCACCGCTACATCACCGACCGCTTCCTGCCCGACAAGGCGATCGACCTGGTCGACGAGGCGGCCTCGCGGCTGCGCATCGAGATCGACTCGATGCCCACCGAGCTGGACGAGGTGCGCCGGGCGATCCTCCAGCTCGAGATCGAGCGAGAGGGGCTGAAGAAGGAGACCGATCCGATCTCCCTCGATCGCCTCCGGAAGATCGAGGCGGAGCTGGCGGAGAAGAACGAGGAGTTCGCCCGCCTCAAGGCCCACTGGGAGAACGAGAAGACCGAGCTGCAGACGATCCGCGAGGCCAAGGAGCGGCTCGAACGGGCCAAGGCCGAGGAGGCCGAGGCGATGCGGGTCGGCGACTACAACAAGGCCGCCGAGATCAAGTTCGGCCGGGTGCCCGCCCTGCAGAAGGAGGTCGACGCCGCCGCGGCCCGCCTCGCCGAGCTCCAGAAGAGCCAGAAGATGCTCAAGGAGGAGGTCGACGCCGAGGACATCGCCGAGGTGGTCGGCAAGTGGACCGGCATCCCCGTCTCGCGCCTCCTCGAGGGCGAGATGCAGAAGCTCGTTCACATGGAGGAACGGCTCTCGCAGCGGGTGATCGGCCAGGAGGAGGCGATCGTCGCCGTCTCCAACGCCGTCCGTCGCGCCCGCTCCGGCCTCCAGGATCCCAACCGGCCGATCGGCTCGTTCCTCTTCCTCGGCCCCACCGGCGTCGGCAAGACCGAGCTGGCCCGGGCCCTGGCCGAGTTCCTCTTCGACGACGAGCACGCGATGGTGCGTCTCGACATGTCCGAGTACATGGAGAAGCACACCGTGGCGCGGCTGATCGGCGCGCCCCCGGGCTACGTCGGCTTCGAGGAGGGCGGGCAGCTCACCGAGGCGGTGCGGCGCAAGCCCTACTCCGTGATCCTCTTCGACGAGATCGAGAAGGCGCACCGCGACGTCTTCAACGTGCTGCTGCAGGTGCTCGACGACGGCCGGCTCACCGACGGCCAGGGCCGCACCGTCGACTTCCGCAACGCCGTGGTGATCATGACCTCCAACCTGGGTGCCCACGTGCTCCAGGAGTCCCTGGCCGGCAAGCTCGACGGCGGAAGCCGCGAGGAGTCGCTGGAGATCCCCGAGGGCGCGCGGCGGGAGGTGATGGACATCCTCCGCCACGAGTTCCGGCCGGAGTTCCTGAACCGCGTCGACGAGATCGTGATCTTCCACCCGCTGGCCCGGGCCCAGATCCGCAAGATCGTCGAGATCCAGCTGGCCCGCCTCGACCGGCTTCTCGCCGACAAGAACCTCGCCCTCGAGGTCACCGATGCGGCGAAGGACCTCCTCGCCGAGGAGGGCTACGACCCGGCCTTCGGCGCCCGCCCGCTGAAGCGGGCGCTCCAGAAGAACGTTCTCGATCCGCTGGCGATCCGGCTCCTCCAGGGCGAGTTCCACCCCGGCGACCGGATTGTCGCCGACGCCCGTGGCGGCGAGTTCGTCTTCCGCCGCGCCGGCGAGCCCGTTGCCACCCAGCCGGAGGCGCGGGCGTAGGGCGATGCGCTCCCCGGGCCGGCTTCCAGGCCGGCCCGGGTAAGCAGGGACCCCGCAACTCTCCCCGCGGAAGTCCGCGGCCGCCACGGTCCGGCGAGCCCGACTACTTGCCGTAGACAAAGAAAGAGGTTTCGTCCGCCTCGTACGCGCCGACGCCTACCGAGTACTTCAGCTTGTAGCTGTCGCTCGCGACACGTTCGTAGGAGAGGATGGTTCCGCGCAGCGGACGGCGACCGCAACCGGAGACAGTCCCGGCGGAAAGGTCGGCGAGCCCCTCCGGAAACGCTCCGTTCTCCTTGCGGTGCTGGGCCAGCGCGACTCGGATCGCCTCGCCGCGCTCGTGGCAATCAAACTCGGCAAATTCCATCGCGAGCAGGCCGCCGATGAGCCCGCCCCAGGCCGCGGCCACCGCCAGGACACCGCACGCCACTCTCCCGAACGCCCCGCCACCGCCGAGTCCGAGGAGGACCAGGAGTCCCGCGACCAGCAACACGTTGGCTTCGATGAAGACAGCATCGGCGAAGAACAGATCCCGGACCTCCTCCTCGCCGCGCCACCAGCCATACACTCCCAACAGCAACACGATCGCCGATCGGGCGACCCACACCGCACGAAGCCTCGTCGTTCGAGAGCCGCGCTCCGGCACGGCCGGGGCCCCGAGCACCGGCCTTGGTTCCACCGACACGGTTGCGCCTCCCGAATTCGAGGGCCGAACGCGGCCTCCGCCGCGACCGCCGGCCCGACTAGTTTCCGCTGAAGAAGAAGGAGCTGTCCTCGTCGGCGAAGTAGGTCCCGTCTTCCACGCCGAACTGCACATCGTACTCGTCGGCCGACTGTCGTTCGTAAACGAGGATGGTTCCGCGCAGCGGACGGCGACCGCAACCGGAGACGGCCCCGGCGGGAAGGTCGGCGAGCCCGGCCGGGATCGTCCCGTTCTCCTCGCGGTACCGGGCCAGGGCCTCGCGGATCGCCTCGCCTCGCTCCTGGCAGTCCGAGACGGCCGCGTCCTTCGCGTGAAGGCCCCCGCCGATCCCACCCCAGGCAGCGGCCACCGCCAGGAGGCCGCACGCCAATCTCCCGACCGCACCGCCGCCGCCGATCCCGAGGAGGACCAGGAGTCCCGCGACCAGCAACGTGGCGAAGTCCATGAGGGGAATCCTCGGGAACAACACTCCCCTGGCTCCCTCCTCTCCGTGCCACCAGCAGACCACTCCCACCAGCAGCACGGTCACCGTTCGGGCCAACCACACCGCCCGAAGCCCCGGCGATCGAGAGGCGCGCTCCGGCACGGCCCGGACCTCGAGCTCCGGCGTTCGTTCCACGGACACGATCGCGCCTTCCGAATTCGAGAGCCGACCGCGGATTCCGCCGCGACGGCTTGGTGGCACTGCCAGGACCGACCGTTCGCGCCGATCGTCCCTCAGGAAGCCCCCTCTCTGTCAACCTGGGTGAGACAGCCGAGTCGAGGTAGTTTACCGACGAGGGCGACCCCAAGGACGACGTGACCATGAGAGCAGCAGTGGCGGTGCCCCCGGAGGTCGAGGTGGCCGACCGCCCAAGGCGACGGAAGTTCACCGCGGAGTACAAGCGCAGGATCCTCGAGGAGACCGATAAGGCGAGCTCCGGCGAGATCGGCGCGATCCTGCGGCGCGAGGGGCTGTACTCCTCGCACCTGGTGGACTGGCGTCGTGCCCGGCGCGTGGCGGAACTCGAGGCGCTGGCCCCGAAGAAGAGGGGGCCGGCACCGAAGGCGGTCGACGAGCGCGACCGCAAGATCGCCGAGCTCGAGCGCGAGAACGCCAGGCTCAAGAAGCGCGCGGTGCGCGCCGAAGCCCTCGTCGAACTCCAAAAAAAGGTCTCGAATCTGCTGGGGTTGCAGCTGCCCGAGGGCGACGAGAACGAGAAGGACTCGTGACCGCCATCACGGCGACGAGCGAGGTGGTCGGCGTCGCCGCCGCTTGCGAGGCGCTCGGGCTCCCGAAGGCGACGTACTACCGGCACCTTCGCCCGAAGGCCGAACCGAGGCCGAGACCCCCTCCGGCGCGCAGACTGAGCCAGGAGGAGCGCAAGGAGGTTCTCGACGTGCTCCACGGGCCGCGGTTCATCGACGCGGCGCCGGCGCAGGTCTGGGCGACGTTGCTTGACGAGGACCGCTACCTCTGCTCCGAGCGGACGATGTACCGGATCCTCGAGGAGAGCCAGGAGGTCCGGGAGCGCCGGGACCAACTCCGGCACCCCAAGTACGCGGCTCCGCAGCTCCTGGCAACGAAGCCCAACGAGCTCTGGAGCTGGGACATCACGAAGCTGCTCGGCCCGCAGAAGTGGAGCTACTTCTACCTCTACGTCATCCTCGACGTGTTCAGCCGATACGTGGTCGGCTGGATGATCGCGGAGCGGGAGACCGCGACGCTCGCCGGGCGGTACCGGACCGCTTCGGCTGCGTGCAGGACGCGAGGGCCACCTTCCGCGACCTCTTCCGCTGGTACAACCACGACCACCACCACTCCGGCCTGGGGCTCCTGACGCCCAACAAGGTCCACCACGGCCTCGCCACGGCCCGGATCGCCCAGAGGTCCGGCGTCCTCGCCGCCGCCTATGCCCGCCACCCGGAGCGCTTCCCCCGCGGCCTGCCCGTCCCGCCGCCGCTCCCGGACGCGGTCTGAATCAACAAGCCCGCTTCCAAGCCCGAGAGGGAGGCGGGCGCTCGGTATTCTCAAGCAGCCGCTGTCTCAATCAGGTTGACAGGTTCCGGTTCGTGCCGGCGCCGAGCTTCGCCGCCCGCCCGGAGGCCGACTGGTGGTCCGCATCGAGCGCCGCGTCAAGGCGACCTGCAGCTACTGCTCGGGTTACGAGCGCGGCGTGGGGAACGTGCGCGGCCACCTTTTCGCTGCTCTGCCCGTGGTCGCCATGGCATGATTTCGGCCCCTAACGAGCAACCGAACGAGGAGGTCGAGATGCTCGCGAAGCCATGGCCGATCCTACTGGCGGTCCTGCTCTCCGTCGGACCGTTCGCGGGCTGCGGAGATGACGACGCCGAGGACGTGGACGAGGGCGAGATCTGCGCGGCCAGCGCCGCGTGCGACGACGGCATGGTGTGTGTCGAGACGCCGGCCGTCTGCGTGGACCAGCCCTGCCCTCACTGGGTATGTCTGCCGCCCTGTGGCGCGGCCGGGGAGTGCCCGGGGGTGCGGACCTGCGAGGCCGAGCCGAGGCAGACCATCGAGGGCACCGACGTCCGGGTCTGCAGCTTCTGAGTCTTCCCACCCGTCCGGTTTCGCGTCCGTGCTGCCCTCGCTGCAAATGGTGCCCACGTTCCCCTGGCGGCCCGCGGGACGCGAGGGGGCGTGGTGGTCGAGGGAGCCGAGATCCTGGGGGTCGGGCGGGCGTTGCCGCCCCACTACGCCGACCAGGGGACGCTGAGCGCGGCCCTGAAGGAGGTCTGGGCCGCGCGGCACCACAACCCCGACCGCGTCGAACAACTACACCGGGCGGTGCGGGTCTCCGGCCGGTACCTCGCCCTCCCCATCGACGCCTACCGAGCCCTCGATTCCTTCGGGAAGGCCAACCAGGTCTTCGCCCGGGTCTCCGTCGACCTCGGCGAGCAGGCGATCCGGCGGGCCCTCGACGCCGCCGGCCTCGCGCCGCACGACGTCGACCACCTGATCTTCACCTCCATCACCGGGGTCACCTGCCCGAGCGTCGACGCCCGGCTGGTAAACCGCCTCGGGCTCCCGGCCCACGTGCGTCGCACGCCCTCCTTCGGCCTGGGATGTGTCGCCGGCGCGGTCTGTCTCTCACGGGCCGCCGACGCGGTCCAGCCCCGGCCCCGGGAGGTGGCGGTGGTCCTCTCGGTCGAGCTGTGTTCGCTCACCCTGCAGCGGGACGATGTCTCGATTCCCAACCTGATCGGCACCGGCCTCTTCGGCGACGGCGCGGCGGCGGTGGTGGTGGGCGGTCCCGCCCGGCCTCCCCGGGGCGGGCCGCGGATCGTCGCCTCGCGCTCCGTGTTCTATCCGGACACCGAAGACACCATGGGCTGGAACGTGGTGGACAGCGGCTTCCAGCTGGTGCTCAACGCCAAGGTCCCGGTCCTCGCCCGGGAGCACCTCCGGGGCGACGTCGACGCCTTCCTCGCCGACCACGGCCTCGCCCGCCGCGACGTGAAACATTGGGTGTGTCACCCGGGCGGCCCGAAGGTGCGCCAGGCGATCGAGGAGGCCCTGGAGCTGCCCCCCGAGGCCACGGTGCGCTCCTGGCGGTCCCTCGAGGAGGTGGGAAACTGGGATCGTTGGGCTGCACGCCCAGGTTAGATCAGTGTGGCCCTGGCTTGTCGATCCCCCTGGGGCCCTTCGGCCCGAGGAGGCCCATGAACGCTTGGGCCTTTCGAAGCGGTGGCCGTCTCGCAACTCCCACCTGTCCCGAAGAACTTTCGTCTTTCAAGGC
>JAEZJH010000303.1 GCA_023436385.1 Pseudomonadota bacterium | reverse complement strand
GTTCGACACCATCCCCGAGGGCTCGTACGACAGCGACCAGGACAACCCCGCCCGCAACTGGGAGATCAAGATCCGGCTCTTCTGCGGCGGCTACCTGAACCGCGAGTGCCCCGAGCCGAAGACCTGCGTGGTCGGCCTCTGCCGCGACACCCGCTGCGGCACCTGCGGCCCGAACTACGTCTGCCGCGAGTGGAACGGCGAGCCCGACTGCCGGAAGGCCTGCAATCCGGACCAGCCCGACTGCCCGAACCTCCATCGGTGCGACGCCACCGCGGGTGAGGTGACGGCCTGCGTGCCGGCCCAGTAGACCGGACGAACGCGGTTCGATTCGCCGGGGGTCGCGGAGCCACGAGGCTCCGGCGGCCCCCGCGCCGTTTTGGGTCTACGCGAGCGAGGGCGCGAGCAGCCGTTTCTCGACGCGGTCGAGGAGGGCGACGAGGTCGCGGCGCGAGAGCCGGCTCTCGACCGCGTCGTTCAGCTCGAAGGCCCTCTCCGCCAGGTAATGCCAGAGAAACCGCGCCGCCTGCCGCTCCTCGCGCGGGAGCGAGGACGCGGCCTCCTGCCGCTCGAGCTCCTCGTACTCGTGGCGGAGGTCGAGTCGGGCGCAGGCGAACGCCTCCCGGTAGACGTCCCGGTGGGGCCGGTCGCCGCGGAGCACCGGCACCAGCTCCGGCTCGGCGGATTCGAGGGGCGGCGGCCAGCAGGCGAGGTCGGAGGCGATCACCTTCGCCGCCTCGTCGAGGAGGACCTCGACGGCGGGGCGGGGCGAGAGGTCGTAGAGGAAGTCCCAGCGTCCCATTCAGTGCCTCGTCAGGACGAAGGCCTCGTCCCACCGGCGAAGGAGGTCGGCGCCGTGGGGCGACTCGCGCGTGGTCCCCTCCCGGCCCCGGGCGGCGAGGATGGCGGCGAGGCGCCGGCCGGTCATCTCCGGGTGAAACTGCACGCACCGGATCGGTCCCCGGGCGAAGGCCTGCCAGGCGGTGTTTTCATTTTCGGCGAGACGCACCACGCCGGCAGCGGTGGGTGGCTCGAGCAGCGCGTCCTGGTGGGTGGCCTGCACCTCGAGGAGCGCGGGCAGCCCGGCGAAGAGCGGATCGACGCGGCCCTCCGCGGTGAGCCGGACCCGGACGGTGCCGCGCTCGGGGCCGGCCGGGTTTCGTTCCACCCGGCCGCCCAGGGCCTCGCCGAGGAGCTGGTGGCCGAAGCAGACCCCGAGCACCGGCACGCCCCGGTCCGCCGCCGCCAGACAGAAGTCGGCGGTGCGGCGCATCCAGGGGGCCTCGTCCCGCACCGAGGCGGAGGAGCCGGTGATCACGATCCCGCCCCAGGCGCCGGGGGCGGCGGGGAGGGCGTCGGCGTCGGGGCGGATCACCGCGCAGCGGTCCGGACCGCCGACGAAGGCGCCGGCGAACCAGGCGTCGTAGTCGCCCATCGCCCGGATCACGTCGGGATGGGTGGAGCCGGCCTGGAGGATCAGCAGGCGGGGGAGGTCGGTACGCATGGCGGCAGTGTAGTCCGGCCCGGACCCGCTTGCCCGCCCGGACGGGGCCGCCCCGTCGTCCACCTGCCGGCCGGGAGCTCCGTTGGCGCCCCCAACCGCCATGGCCATCGTAGGCCCCGCCGCGCGGCGCTCGCGGCGGGGGGAACGCCATGGCGGAGAAGCGGGTGAAGCGCGGGGTCGCCGGCCGCCGCGCCCGAACGCCCAAGCCGCAGCTCGAGGAGCGGCCCGGAGCCCGGAGGCGAACGGCGCCGCCATCGTCGTCGGCGCGGGAGGCGCGGCTGCCGGTGGAGCGCGTCGCCGGATCGACCCCGGCGGCGATCGAGCGGGAGCTCGAGGCCCGGGGCATCCGCCAGGTGAAGCTGGGCGGCTTCGACATCGACGGGATCTTCCGGGGCAAGTACGTCTCGCGGGAGAAGTTCCGGAGCGCCGCCGCCGAGGGCCTCGGCTTCTGCGACGTGATCTTCGGCTGGGACTCGGGCGACGTCCTCTACGACAACGTCACCCTCACCGGTTGGCACACCGGCTACCCGGACGTCTGCGCCCGCATCGACCTCTCCACTCTCCGGACCATTCCGTGGGAGCCGGGGACGGCGGCCTTCCTTCTCGACTACTTCGACGACCAGGGAAACCCGCACCCGGCGTCCCCCCGGGGCGTGCTCCGCCGGGTGATCGAGCGGGCGGAGGCGATGGGCTTCGCCCCGAAGACCAGCTTTGAATTCGAGTTTTTCTGTTTCCGCGAGACACCGGAGAGCATCCGGGCCAAGGGCTTCCGTAACCTCACCCCGCTGTCTCCGGGGATGTTCGGATACTCCTGGCTCCGGGCCTCGGAACACGCCGCCCTGGTCCACGCCTGGATCGACGGCTGCCGCGACTTCGGGATCCCGATCGAGGGGATTCACACCGAGACCGGCCCCGGGGTCTACGAGGCGGCGATCCAGTACGGCCCCGCCCTCGAGGCCGCGGACCGGGCGGCGCTGTTCAAGACCGCCGCCAAGGAGCTGGCGACGCGTCACGGGGTGATGGCCTGCTTCATGGCCAAGTGGAACGCCGACCTCCCCGGCTGCTCGGGACACGTCCACCAGTCGCTCTGGGATCCGGCGGGCGGCCGGAACCTCTTCCACGATCCCAAGGGCGAGCGGGGGATGTCCCGGATCATGCGCCACTTCCTGGGCGGCCAGCTCCTTCTCATGCCGGAGCTGACCGCCCTGATCTCGCCCACCGTCAACTCCTACAAGCGCTACGTCCCCGGGGTGTGGGCGCCGCTCAACGCCACCTGGGGCTTCGAGAACCGCACCTGCGCGCTCCGGGTGATCGGCGCCGGGAACGGCTCCCGCCCGCCGGTCCCCAAGGCGATCCGGATCGAGCACCGGCAGGTCGCCGCCGACGCCAACCCCTACCTGGCGATGGCGACCCTCCTCGCCGCCGGGCTCTGGGGGATCGAGCACGGGATCGAGCCCGCGCCGCCGTGCCGGGAGGACGCCACCACCGCCGGCGCGCCGCCGCTGCCCCGGTCGCTCGAGGAGGCGGTGCAGCGCCTCGCGGGGAGTCGGGTGGCCCGGGAGCTGCTCGGCGACGCCTTCGTCGACCACTACCTCCGCACCCGGGAGTGGGAGGCACGGCAGTACCGGCGGGCGGTCACCGACTGGGAGCTGGAGCGATATTTCGAGACAGTCTGAATCGGAGAAACCATGCCCACCTACTTCTCGTATCCGACGCGCGTCGTCTGGGGCGCGGGGAGCCTCGCCAAGCTCCCGGAGGAGATCCGGCGCGCCGGGGGCTCCCGGCTCCTCTTCGTCACCGACGACGGGGTGGTGAAGGCCGGGATCGTCCGCCGCGTGCAGGACCTCTTCGACGCCGCCGAGCTCCGCTACCAGCTCTTCACCCGGATCTCGCCCAACCCCACCGAGGCCGATGTCTGGGCGGGCGTCGAGGCGTATCGGGCCGCCAACGCCGATTGTATCGTCGCGGTCGGCGGCGGCTCCCCCCTCGACGTCGCCCGGGCGATCCGCCTCGCCTTGAACCACCCGCCGCCCCTCTCCCGCTACGACGACGCCACCGGCGGAGACGTGAACGTCACCGAGGAGCTTCCGCCGCTCTTCTGCGCCGCCACCACCGCCGGCACCGGCAGCGAGGTCTCCCGGAGCGCGGTGGTGTTTCTCCCGGACACCGGCCGGAAGACGGTCCTCTTCAGCCCGCGCCTGATCGCCACCGCGGCGATCGCCGACCCGGAGCTAACGGAGAGCCTCCCGACCCACCTCACCGCCTGGACCGGCCTCGACGCCTTCACCCACTGCCTCGAGGCCTACGTCGCCCTGGGCGACCACCCGCTCGCCGACGCCCTGGCGATCGACGGCGTGCGCCGGGCGGCGACGGCGCTCCCGCGGCTCATCGACAACCGGCGGGACCTGGCGATGCGGTCGGAGATGATGGCCGCCGCCATCGAGGGGGCGATGGCCTTCCAGAAGGGCCTGGGCGCGGCCCATGCCATCGCCCACGCGGTCGGGGCGGTGGTGCCCTCGGTGCACCACGGCCTCGCCAACGCCATCGCTCTCCCCTCGGTCTGCCGGTTCAACGTCGAGGAGGCCCACCCGCGCTTCGCCCGGATCGCCGAGGCGATGGGCGAGCCCCCGGGGAAGGAAGACGTGGCGATGGCCGAGGCGGCCTGCCGCCGGGTGGAGGAGCTCTGCCGGCGCTGCGGGATCCCGGCGAAGCTCTCCGACGTCGGGGTGCGGAAGGAGCAGCTCGCGGAGCTGACCCGCCGGGCCCTCGAGGACGCCTCGCATCGGACCAACCCGCGGCCGGTCGCCGAGGCGGAGATGGAGCGGCTGATCGCCGGGTTGCTGTAACGGCGCGGCCGGCGAGGGGCCTTGAGCCCACGCGCGGGCGCGGCGATGATTCCCGGGCCGGTCCCCCTCGCCGTCCGGAGTCGCCGCATGTCTCCCTGGCCCCTGGTCCCGGAGCTCCGTGGGCTCCTCGAGCGCCTCTGGCGCCCGGGGGGCCTGCCGGAGCGGCCACGGGT
>JAEZJH010000282.1 GCA_023436385.1 Pseudomonadota bacterium | reverse complement strand
GAAGGATGTACTGCTCGAAGAGGAGCCGGCCCACGCCGGCGACGGTGCCGAAGGCCGCGGGCGGCACCGGGGCCTCCGCCGGCAGGGTGCGGAAGACGAAGAAGAGCAGGCCCGCCCCGACCACCGCGGCGGCGGCGCCCAACACGTGCCAGGTGCGGACCCGGCCGATCCGCGGCGACGGTTCGGTCAGGTTCAGCAGCATGATCACGAACACGAACAGCACCATGATCGCGCCGGCGTAGACGATCAGCTGCAACGCGGCGATCAGGTGGGCGGAGAGCAGCACGTAGATGCCGGCGATCCCGAAGAACGTCGCCACCAGGCTCATCGCCGCGTAGATCGGGTTCTTGGCGAGGAGCACGGAGAAGGCACCGGCGACGGTGAAGAGCGCCAGGAGGTAGAAGAGCCAGCCCGGCTCGGCCAGGGCGGCGGCCACGGTGGGGATCACGCGCGAACCCCCTCGTCGGCGAGGATGCCGAACGGGTGCGGGAACGGGCAGCGGTGCTCGCGCACGTGCTGCTCGAACTCCCCGCGGAACTTCTGCAGGAAGGACTGGACCGGGATCGCCGCCGCGTCGCCGAGGGCGCAGATGGTGGTGCCCAGGCCGATCGGCGGGAACGGGGCGATGGCGTTGGCGACCGACTGGAGCGTGACCAGGTCCCGCTCCTCGCCGCGGCCCTCCTCGATCTTGCGGAGGATCCGCTCCATCCACGGCGTGCCCTCGCGGCACGGCGTGCACTGGCCGCAGCTCTCCTCCGCGTAGAACTTGGAGATCCGCCACAGCGCCCGGACCATGCAGGTCGAGTCGTCCATGACGATCAAAGCGCCGGAGCCGGCCATGTTGTTGGCCTTCTTCAGCGCCTCGAACTCGTGGGGGGTGCCGAGTTCGTCCGGCGTCATCACCGCCGAGGACGAGCCGCCGGGGATCACCGCCTTCACCTTCCGCCCGCCGGGGACCCCGCCGCCGTACTCCGGCGACTCGATCAGCTCCCGGAGCGTAGTGCTCATCGAGATCTCGTAGACCCCGGGCTTGTTCACGTGGCCGGAGATGCAGGCGAGCTTGGTGCCGCCGCTCTTCTCCGGCCCGAGCTTGGCGTAGCCCTCGCCGGTCATCTGCAGGATCAGCGGCACCGAGGCGATGGTCTCGACGTTGTTGACCACCGTGGGGCAGCCGAACAGGCCGACCACCGCCGGGAACGGCGGCTTGAGCCGCGGCCAGCCCTTCCAGCCCTCGAGGCTGTTGAGGAGCGCGGTCTCCTCGCCGCAGATGTAGGCGCCGGCGCCGCGGTGCACGTAGCAGTCGAGGGCGTAGTCCCGGCCCAGGGTCTTCTTGCCGAAGATCCCCGCCTCGTAGGCCTCGGCGATCGCCTGCTCGAGGATCTCCGCCTGCTCGAGGTATTCGCCGCGGATGTAGATGTACGCGGTGTGGACGCCGAGCGCGTACGAGGCGATGGCGATCCCCTCGAGCAGCGAGTGCGGGTCCTGCTCGATGATCAGCCGGTCCTTGAAGGTGCCGGGCTCGGACTCGTCGGCGTTGACGCAGAGGTACTTCGGCTTCGGCGAATCCTTGGGGACGAAGCCCCACTTCATCCCGGTGGCGAAGCCGGCGCCGCCGCGACCGCGGAGGTTCGACCGCTTCACCTCGTCGATGATCGCCGCCGGGTTCATCCCCAGCGCCTTCTCCAGCGCCCCGTATCCACCGTGTTCCCGGTAGAACTTCAGCGTCCGGCTGCCCGGCTGGAACCAGTTCTTCGTGAGGACCCGCTGCGGCATCGCTCGCTCCTGCCCGCCGTGTTACTTCCCGCCCTGCTTCGCCCGCGCCCGGAGGTCTTCGATCAACCGGTCGGCCTTCTTCAGCGTCATGTCCATATGGAAGCGCGAATCCACCTGGACCACCGGGGCGTTGCCGCAGGCGCCCAGGCACTCGAACTCCCGGAGCGTGAAGAGCCCGTCGGACGTGGTCTCGCCCATGTGCACGCCGAGCTTCTGCTCGAGGTGCTCGATCAGGACCTCGGCGCCGCGGAGCGAGCAGGAGATGTTGGTGCAGACGTCGACGACGTGCTTCCCCTTCGGCTTCAGGAAGTACATCACGTAGAACGTCGCCACCTCGCGGACGCGCTCCACCGGGCTCTTGCACTTGGCCGCCACCTGGAGCATCGCCTCGTCCGAGATCCAGCCCACCAGATCCTGGACCAGGTGCAGGCCGGGAAGGATCGCCGCCGCCTCCCGGCCCTCCGGGAAGCGGGCGAGATACTTCGCCATCTCCGCGTCGAACTTCCGCTGCTGCTCGTCGGTGAAGGGCGCTGCCATCCGGGCACACCTCGTCCGGCCAAGGGTCCGGGCCCAGGCCAAACCGCCGGCCATGCCCGCGCACCCCCGCCCCAGCCGCCGGATGCGCGGATCGGGGGAGCGTTGAAAAAGGGGCACACGATCGGCGCAAAAGTCTACGTTGTCAAGGGAAACCACGTCGCCGACCGGCCCCGGCGACCCCGTCCAGCGGTGGCGGAAACCGCCGTCGCCTCGGGGGGTTCGGGCCTGCAGCGGCGCATCGCCCGGCCGGATGCGAACCGCCCGGACCGCCGGCCGCGTTCCGTGAGCGCACGGTCGAGCGTCAAGGTGCTCCGCAGCGGTAGCATTGCTGGCCCCCCGAGCAGCGCCAATCCGTTCCGAAAAGGTCCACGCAGGTCGCGTCGGAGCTGCACGAGGCCGAGACGACGCAGCGCACCCGGGACGGCGAGCACGACCAGTACGCCTGGCAGGAGGCGCCGGCGACCCCGCAGAGCTGCTCGCCGGAGAGCGGGACGCCGCCGGGACCCGTGTCGACGTAGCCGTCGCAGTCGTTGTCCAGGCCGTCGCAGACCTCGGCGCCACCCGGGACGACCGCCGGGTTGCTGTCGTTGCAGTCGCCTTCGCAGGCGGCCAGCCCGTCGCCGTCGAGGTCCAGCTCGTCGTCGGGGAGCACGCCGTCGCAGTCGTCGTCCCGGCGGTTGCACTTCTCCGGGACCGCGGAGATCGCGCCCTGGCAGCTGCTCCAGCCGGAGGGGCCGCAGGTCCGGAGCCCGGGGACGCAGGCGCCGCGGAGCACCCCCAGCCCCACGTCCACGCCGACCCCGGCGAGGCTCGCGCCCCCGGGAGCGGTCATCCGGACCGCGAAGCCGGCGCCGGACGCGCCCACGTTGGTGAGCTTGAGAAGCAGCCGGTGGGGCCCGGCGGCGAGGGCGACGGTGCCGACCAGGCTCACCGGCCCGGTGGTCCGGGGCATCTGCAGGAACGGCTCGCCGTCGAGGAGGGTCCAGAGCGCACCGCCCCCCTCGATCTGGAAGACCACCGAGGTGCTCCGGGGCAACCAGAGGGTGGCCTGGGCGAGGACGGTGGTCCGGTCGAAGTCCCTCGCGGGCAGGGCCTGCGCCAGACCGACCCAGCCGTTGGCCCCGGTGGCCTCGATCCGGCGCCAGGCGAACGGACCGACGACCTGCCCCGGGTACGCCCGGGCGACCGACTCGGGCGCGCCGCCGAAGAGGGCGAGGAGATCCCGCCGGTCGAGGACCGCCTCGTTGCCGAGGCCGGGGGTGTCGACCGGTCCGAACACCAGCCACTCGCCGATCGCCCCGGAGGCGGAGAGGAAGGAGGTCGGACCGGCGCCACAGGAGGCCGGCGCCAGGTCGTTGGCGTGGCCATCGCAGTCCTCGTCGGCGCCGGCCGGATCGCACAGCTCGGGCTGGCCCGGGCCGATCTGCCGGTGGTGGTCGTTGCAGTCGGCCGGCCCCTCGTAGCCCGGCAGCGTGCAGCCGGGGGCGGGGATCCCGTCGCCGTCCTCGTCGGGTTCGGGGGAGAGGCCGTCGCAGTCGTCGTCCTCGGGGGTGGCGCAGCTCTCCGGCGTGGGCCCCACGTAGTCGACGCAGACCTGGCCGTAGACCGGGTCGCAGACCAGCGTCCCGGGGCGGCAGCTCCCGTGGCCCGAGCCGACCCCGTTGTCGACCCGGACCTCGTCGGCGACCCGGTCCGTCCCCGGCGACGTCGTCCGCGGCGTCAGGAGCCGGAGCGCCACGTTCCAGGCCCCGCCGTTCGAGCCGGTGCGGATCAGCACCCGGTGGACGCCGGCGGTGAGGTAGGCGACGCCGGTGAGCGGCGTCGACCGATCGCAAGAAGGGGACCGGGCCAGCTGGACCCCGTCGACCCACAGCTCCGCGGCCTCCGGCGTGTCGAGGACCAGCTGGTAGTGCGCCGGGGCCGGCACCACCAGCCGCGTGAACAGGTAGGCGGCCCGGCCGGTGCTGCTCGATCCCTGGGGCGGCAAGGAGACGGCGCCGGTGGTGCTCTCCACCGGCTCCCAGCGGTAACCGAAGGCGCCGTCCAGCGGCAGCGGGTCGGCCGCCCCGTCGCCCTCCGGGAGGCGCTGCTCTTCGTCCCAGCAGACCTTCTTGGTGGGGAACGGGCCCAGGACCAGCCAGTTCTGCACCGAGCCGCCGGAGCCCAGTGAGAAGGCGCCCACCGCCGGGCCGCAGGAGGCGGGAGGTAGGTCGTCGATCACGCCGTTGCAGTCGTCGTCCAGGCCGTTGCAGCTCTCGGCGGCGTTGGGATGGACGTGGGGGTCGAGGTCGTTGCAGTCGAGGCCCCCGGCGCAGACATCCGCGAGGAAACCGTCACCGTCCAGGTCCCCGAGGGAATCGGCGCCGCTGCAGTCCTGGTCGATCCCGTCGGGGCAGAAGTCGAGGGCGCCGGGGTTCACGTTGGGATCGAGGTCGTTGCAGTCGGGCTTCCCGGGGCGGTTGCAGATCGCCGGCGAGTAGCCGTCGCCGTCCTGGTCGAAGGCCTGGTCGCCGCCCCGGCAGTCGTCGTCCTTCCCGTTGCCGCAGCGCTCGGTGGCCTCCGGGTGGACGTTGATGTCGTTATCGTCGCAGTCGCAGCACTTGAGCGAGTTCGGCTGCCGGCAGGTGACCGGGTCGGGATCGCATCTGCCGCATGGCACCTTCTCGTAGGTGTCCCCGTCGGAATCGGACTTGAGGTCCTGGCCGTCGCAGTCCTCGTCCTGGCCGTTGTCGCAGATCTCGAGCTTGGGCACGCAGCCGCAGATGCCGTCGACACAAGGCGAATCGTCCCGGCAGTCGACGCCGTCGTCGAGGCCGTTGCAGTCGTCGTCCTTCCCGTTGCAGACGTCGTAGGCGCCCGGATGGATGTTGGAATCGGTGTCGTTGCAGTCGTTGCCGCCGGGGCAGAGGATGCTCACGAAGCCGTCGGCGTCCCGGTCCCGGGGGCAACAGTCCGCGTCGTGGCCGTCGCAGTCCTGGTCGATCCCGTCCTCGCAGATGTCCTCGATCCGCGGGGAGCGGGTGGGATCGAGATCGTCGCAGTCGGCGCCCTTGCAGATCCGGCCCTCCGCCCGGGCCCCGTCGCCGTCCCGGTCGCACTCCACCGCCGTCACCAGCACGTAGTCGGGCTCGCTCCGCGCGCTGCCGGCGAAGACCTCGAGGGCGAGCACGTAGGTGCCGGGCTCGGCGGGGGTGAAGATCGCCCGGGCCGACCCCCCGCCGGCGAGGAGCTGCGGCCCCGGGGCCGAGACCACCGTCCAGACGTAGGTGTCCACCTCGCGATCGGCGGAGCCGACCAGGGTGAGGCGCTCTCCCGCGGGCACGAAGCGATCGATCCCGGCCCGGGCCTCCGGCGTGGGCTCGGGCTGGACCGCGCAGCCTCCCGCCAGGAGGGCCGGAATCACGAGGATGGCGAGAAGCTTCGGCCGCACGTCGATCTCCCCGCGGCTTGCCCTCCCCGCCGCGGCTCGGGCGGCGCCGTCGGGCAAGACCGTTCGGACCGCCGATGGTCGCACGGACGGGAGGCCGGCGCGAGGGCGTAAACACCAGCGAACCCGCGGATCGAACGACCTCCGCCCGGGCCGGCGGTCGCGGCGGAGCGCCGGTCTAGTCGGGCGAGGCCAGCGCCGTGGTGCTCGAACCGCCGGACCGGGGCATCGCCGCCGGCAGCGGGAGCGGGTGCGGCGCCTCGGGCGGATGGACCGGCGTCACCC
>JAEZJH010000267.1 GCA_023436385.1 Pseudomonadota bacterium | reverse complement strand
TCCCGTGGCTCTCGATCCCCCGGAGCTTCTTGGGGGCGAGGTTGGCCACCACCACCACCTTCTTCCCGGGGAGCGTCTCCGGCGCGAAATGGAGGGCGATCCCGGCGACGATGGTCCGCGGCGCCGCCTCGCCCACGTCCACCGCCAGCTTGAGGAGCTTGTCGGCCCCCTCGATCCGCTCCGCGGCGAGGATCTGGCCGACCCGGAGGTCGATCTTGGCGAAGTCCTCGTAGCCGATCTCCGGCGGCGGTCCCTCCTCCGCCTTCGCCTTCTTGGCCTCGGCCTTCTTCGCCTCGCCCTTCCCCTTCTCCTTCACCGCGGCGCCGGCGGCCACGGTCCCGGCCACGGCCACCGCCCCGGCCTCCGTCACCTCCGGCGGCCAGAGCCGGTCGAGCTTCTCGTCCTCGAGCGGCGCTGCCAGGTGGGCCAGCTCGCCCAGGGTGGTCCCGGCGGTGAGCGGCGGCCGGCCCTCGGCCAGCGCCGCCGGGGTGAAGGCGACCCCGCCCAGCATCGCCTGGAGGCGCTCCGCCGACCGGGGCAGGATCGGCGCCAGCCAGAGCCCGAGGACCCAGGCCACGTTGGCGCAGAGCGAGAGGTCGGCCCGGGCCCCGGCCTCGTCGCCGGCCTTCCGCTTCGACCACGGCGCCCGGTCCTGCAGGTACTTGTTGGCCTCGAACCCGAGCTGCACCAGCGCCTGGGTAGCCTCGCGGAACTCGAAGTTCTCGTAGGCCTCGTGGACCTTCTTCGAGGTCTCGAGGGCCTTCGCCCAGAGGGCGCGGGAGGCCTCGTCGTCGGGGATCGCGGAAAGGGTCCCGGCGAAGTCCTTCTTCAGCGGCGAGAGCGCCCGGGCGACGAAGTTGCCCAGGGTCTTCACCAGCTCGGCGTTGACCCGGTTCTTCACCTCGTCCCGGGCCAGCGGCACGTCGGTGGGCCCGGCGGTGAGGTTCGAGGCGAAGAACCAGCGGAGCGCCTCCGGATCGAGGCCGGCGTCGAGCCACTCCCGGGCGGTGATCATCCGGCCACGGCTCTTCGAGAGCTTCTCGCCGCCCAGGGTGAGCATCCCGTGGACCTGGATCCGGTTGGGGAGGTGGAGGTTCGCCGCCTCGAGCATCGCCGGCCAGAACAGCGCGTGGAAGTAGACGATGTCCTTGCCGATGAAGTGGACGATCCGCGATGGCGCCTCCCGGCCCCAATAATCGGAGACAGCCCGCGCCGCGCCCACCAGGTGCTCGGTGGCGGCGATGTACCCGACCGGCGCGTCGAGCCAGACGTAGAAGTACTTCCCCGGGGCCCCGGGGATCTCGAAGCCGAAGTAGGGCCCGTCGCGGGAGATGCACCAGTCGGCGAGGCCGCCCTCGATCCAGCCCTTCACCCAGTTGCGGACGGAGGGATGCAGCACGCCCTCCCGCGCCACGAACGCGGCGAGGGTCTCCCGGAAGTCGGCGAGCCGGAAGAAGAGGTGGTTCGAGGTCCGGCGCACCGGCGGGTTCTTGCAGACCGAGCAATACGGCTCCGCCAGCTCCGTGGGCGAGTACGTCTTGTTGCACACCTCGCACACGTCTCCATACTGGTCGGCGGCGCCGCAGTTCGGGCAGCGGCCCTTGACGAAGCGATCCGGCAGGAAGCGCCGATCGTGCTCGCAATACCACTGCTCGAGCGGCTTCTCGGTGATGTGTCCGCCGGCCCGGAGCCGCTCGTAGATCTGCTCCGACCAGCGCCGGTTCTCCGGCGCGTGGGTGGTGATGAAGTTATCGAAGCCGATCAGGAAGTCGCGGAAGTCGCGCTCGTGCTCGTCGTGCCACTTCCCGACGAACTCCTCCGGCTTCATCCCCGCCTTCGCCGCGTTCAGCTCGATCGGCGCGCCGTGGACGTCCGAGGACCAGACCCACCTCGCGTTCCGCCCGGTGAGCTTCAGGTACCGGACGTAGACGTCGGTCTGCAGGTACTCGACGAGGTGGCCGAGGTGGGCGGGGCCGTTCGCGTACGGCAACGCGGCGGTGACGAGGATCGATTCGGACACGGGAGCGGCTCCGTGGATCGCCGGGACGCCGGCGGGGTGGCACGACGGAGCCCGGGGGGACGGGTGAATACAGCCCGGTGGCGAGCGGTATGCCCGCGGCGAGGGGTCCGGCCGCGAGGCGCCGGGCAATCTAGTCGGTCCTGCGTCCGGGGGGAATCAGAACGAGAAGAGCGGTGCCCGGAAGAACATCGTGTTCGATCCCAGGGCCGGCCCGCGCTCGAACCGGGCCGCCGGCGCCATCGAGGGAAGCACCACGGCGGGCCCGTGTTCCCAGGACCGCCGGAGCGCCGCCCACTCCCGGGCCAGTTCCTCGAACTCGAAGCCGGCCGCCTCCTCGACCGCCCGGGCGAGGTCGCCGCGGAGCTCGGGGAGATTCGCCGGCGGCTCCGGCGCGGAGGCGGTGGTCGCCAGGAGCGGCAGGAGGGTGAAGAGCGAGGTCATATTCCGGGCCAGATGCCCGGAATCCGGGGACCGTTTCACGCCCCCGTTCCCCCGGAACGGTCCGCGCACGAAGGAGACACCGGCCGGCGGAGACACCCCTGCGCGGGCCACGGCCGCGGGCGGGAATCAGCGGGGCGAGGCGATCTCCCAGATCAACCGCTCGACGTCGAGCCGGCCGCCGCCGCTCTTCACCGCCTGGTCCACCGCCGCGGTCCGGGCCAGGGCCCGGGCCAGCTCCTCCCGGGTGAACCGGGCCGCCGCCTCCGCCTTGAACTTGGCCTGGTTCGGGTTGCCCATCTTCAGGCCGCTCTCCGCGTACGCCGCCACCCAGCCGGTGGCGCCGGGGCCGAAGCCGGGGAGCCGGCCGCCCTGGGCCCGGGTGGCCTCGTGGGCGGCGAGGAGCATGCGGACACAGGCGCCGATCGAGGCCACCGCCTGCGGCAGTCCCCCGCCGGCGGCGAGGAGCTGGTCGAGGCCCTCGAGGGCGCCGCGGACGTCGCGCTTTTCCAGGGAGTTGGTGAGGAGGAACTCGATCTCCCGGGAGCGCTCCACCACCGCGTCCACGTCCTCGGGCTCGATCTGCCGCCGCTCGCCGACGTAGAGCGCGAGCTTCTCCAGCTCGCCGTGGAGGAGCCGCACCTGATCGCCCCCGACCAGCGCCGTCAGGCGGGCCGCCGCGGCCGGCACCAGCCGCTTCCCCAGCGGCTCGAGGTAGTCCGCGGCGAGGGCGCCGACATCCCGGCCCTCCCGGCCCTGGGGCTTGAACGAGACCTCGACACCGGCATCCTTGAGGCGCTTGAAGGTTCCCAGCCGACCGTCGAGGGAGAGGGCCGAGATCACCAGGTAGCTGCCCTGGGGGATCCCGCGGTCGAGGAGCCGCTCCAGCTCGGCGGTGTCGGCCGAGGGCGGCTCCATCCCCTGCTCCGCCGCATAGGCCGCGGCCTCCCGGCAGAAGGCCAGGTCCTCGCCGTCGGCGGTGATCCCGGCGGCGCTCTCCCAGGCGGCGGCGTCGGCCCGGGCCGGATCGACCCCGGCCTTCTGCGCCAAGGCGAGGAGCCGGCGGGTGGCCTCCTTCTGCCGGCCCTGGCCCCACAGCTCCCGGAGCCGGCCGAGCTGGTCGGCCCGCCCCGCCTTCTTCGGCGCCAGCCACTCCGGATCCCGGAGCCAGACCACCTTCGCGCTCCGGAACATCGGCAGGGTCGCCAGATCCCGAGCCACCTCCGCCGGCGAGGCAGCGGCCTCGAGGAGGGAGACGTTGAGGTCCCGCATCCCCTCGGGGACGAGGGCGGCGACCAGCGCCTCCGCCGCCTTCCGGGCGAGGAACTCCTCGCCGTGGAAGAGGTAGACCGCCTTCCCCTGCCCCTTCGCGGCCTGGGCGACGAGCCCGTCGACCACCTCGCTCACGGGGTCACCTCGTGCTCGCCCAGGACGAGGGCGAGCAGCAGTCGTTCAAAGGAGAGGCGCGGGGCGGCGTAGCGGAGGAT
>JAEZJH010000212.1 GCA_023436385.1 Pseudomonadota bacterium | reverse complement strand
CTTCCGCACAGCCCGCGCCGACGATAACGAGGAGAAGCGACCCCAACGACACGATCCCGTTGCTTCGCATGGAGCCCCCACGGATCCGCTGGTCGTTTCGGCAACCGATCCCCAGCCAAGCCAAAGCGGGGCCGGTGGGCAATCCGTTTACGCTTTCCCCCGCCCCGCGAGGGCTCGCGATCTCCGCGCCCCGCTCCGGCAGGCTGGGTCGATTGCGTGGGAGGGGCCTTCCGGCCGCCGGAACTTCGAGGGGGGAACCATGGACCGGGTCGCGCTGCGGGTGGAGAAGAACGAGGGGATCGCGGAGGTGACGCTGGTCGGGCCGGGGAGGGGCAACGCCCTCGGGCCCGACTTCTTCCGGGAGTGCCCGGCGGTGTTCGCGGAGCTCGACCGGGATCCGGAGGTGCGGGTGGCGGTCCTCCGGGGCGCCGGGGACCACTTCACCTACGGCCTCGACCTGGCCGCGGCGATGACGGAGCTGGGGCCCTTCGTCGCCGGCGAGAACCTGGCCCGGGCGCGCACCGAGCTGCACCGGCTGATCGCCGCCTGGCAGGAGGCGGGGAACGCCATCGCCGCCTGCCGGAAGCCGGTGATCGCGGCGATCCACGGCTGGTGCATCGGCGGCGGGATCGATGTCACCTCCGCTTGCGATCTCCGGCTCTGCTCCCGGGAGGCGCGGTTCTCGCTGCGGGAGGTGAAGATCGCCATCGTCGCCGACCTGGGGGCGCTGCAGCGGCTCCCGCGGATCATCGGCGAGGGCGCGACCAGGGACCTGGCCCTCACCGGCCGGGACGTGGACGCCGCCTTCGCCCGCTCGATCGGCCTGGTGACGGAGGTGTTCGACGATCCGGCCGCCCTCCTCGCCGGCGCCCGGGCCCGGGCCCGGGAGATCGCCGCCAATCCCCCGCTGGTGGTGCAGGGGGTGAAGCAGGTGCTGAACCACGGGGCGGACGGCGAGATCCGGAGCGGGCTTCGCTTCGTGGCCGCGTGGAACGCAGCTTTCCTCCAGTCCCTCGATCTGGCCGAGGCGCTGGGGGCGTTCACGGAAAAGCGTCCGCCGCGCTTCATCGGGGAATAACCGTCCTTGACCGGGACCGGTGGCGGGCGGCACGCTCGCCCGCTTGCCTTCCCGAGGAGGAACGATGCCGAAGGTCCATGGCTACAACGTCGTCCCGCGCCTTCCCGAGCGCCTGGCCCCGCTCCGGGAGCTGGCGATGAACCTCCGCTGGACCTGGGACCACGACGCCATCGACCTGTTCCGGCGGATCGACCGGGACGCCTGGGAGACCACCGGCCACAACCCCGTGCGCCTGATCGCCGGCGTGAAGACCGAGGTGCTCGAGGCCTGTGCCCGGGACGAGGCCTTCCTGGTGCACCTGGACCGCGTGGTCGAGTCGCTCCGGGAGCACCTCGGGCGGAAGGGCTGGTGGCAGCAGCGCTACGGCGACGACCCGGGCCGGGTCGCCTACTTCGCCCTCGAGTTCGGGATCCACGAGTGCCTGCCGATCTATTCGGGAGGCCTGGGCATCCTCTCCGGCGACCACCTGAAAAGCTCGAGCGAGCTCGGCCTGCCGCTGATCGGCGTGGGCCTGCTCTACCAGAAGGGCTACTTCCGCCAGTACCTGAATGACGACGGCTGGCAGCAGGAGCGCTACCCCGAGGTCGCCTTCCACCTCCTCCCGCTCTCGCTCGAGAAGCGCCCCGACGGCGCGGAAATCCGGATCGAGGTGGAGCTGCCGGGCCGGCGGGTGCAGGCGCGGATCTGGCGGGCGCAGGTGGGCCGGATCCCGCTCTACCTCCTCGACACCAACGTGGTGGAGAACTCGCCGGGCGACCGGGCGATCACCGACGAGCTCTACGGCGGCGACACCGAGCTGCGGCTCCGGCAGGAGCTGCTCCTCGGCATCGGCGGGGTCCGGGCCTTGGCCGCCCTCGGCCTGACGCCCACCGTGTTCCACATGAACGAGGGCCACGCGGCCTTCCTCTCCGTGGAGCGGATCCGGGAGACGATGAAGCGGACCGGCGCCAGCTTCTGGGAGGCCCGGGAGCTGTGCCGCGCCGGCCAGATCTTCACCACCCACACGCCGGTGCCGGCGGGGTTCGACTTCTTCTCGCCGTCGCTGCTTCGGCCCTACGTGCAGTCCTTCCTCGACGAGATGGGGCTGCCCTTCGACGAGTTTCTCAAGCTCGGCTGGGCCGCCGACAACCGCCACGGCGATTCGCTCTCGATGGCGCACCTCGCCCTCCGGCACGCCGCCTACCTCAACGGCGTGAGCCGCCTCCACGGCCGCGTCGCCCGGGAGATGTGGCGGAGCGAGTGGCCGGGGCTGCCCGCCGATGAGGTGCCAATCGGCTCGATCACCAACGGGATCCACACGCGCTCGTGGATCTCCGGGGAGATGACCCGGCTCTTCGAAACCTATCTCGGCCGGCGGTGGCGGGAGGATCCCTCCGACCACGGGGTGTGGAGCCGGGTCGACCGGATCCCCGACGCGGAGCTGTGGCGGGCCAAGGAGCGGGGGCGCGAGCGGCTGGTGCAGTTCGCGCGCAAGCGCCTGGTCGACGAGTACCGCCGGCGCGGCGACTCGCCCCGGGAGATCGCCCAGGCCGGCGAGGTCCTCGATCCGGGCGCGTTGACCATCGGCTTCGCCCGGCGCTTCGCCTCGTACAAGCGGGCCGACCTGCTCCTCCGGGATCCGGAGCGGCTAAGGCGGCTCCTCCTCGACGAGGAGCGGCCGGTGCAGTTCGTCTGGGCCGGCAAGGCCCACCCCCGGGACGAGATCGGCAAGGCGCTGATCCGGCAGGTGGTCCACTTCGCCCGGCAGGAGGGCGTGCCCCACCGCTGTGTCTTCCTCGAGGACTACGACATCGAGGTGGCCCGGGCGCTGGTGGCCGGCTGCGACGTCTGGCTCAACACCCCGCGGCGGCCCCACGAGGCCTCCGGCACCAGCGGGATGAAGGTGATCCCCAACGGCGGCCTCAACCTCTCGATCCTCGACGGCTGGTGGGCGGAGGCCTTCACCCCGGACACCGGCTGGGCGATCGGCGACGGCGAGGAGTACGCGCCCTCCGACGCCGACTACCAGGACCGGGTCGAGTCGGAGGCGCTCTACAACCTGCTCGAGCGCCGGATCGTCCCCGCCTTCTACGACCTCTCGCCGGGTGGGCTGCCGCGGGTCTGGCTGCAGATGATGAAGCGCTCGATGGCCATCCACGCGCCGGTCTTCAACACCAACCGGATGGTCGCGGAGTACGCCGAGCGCTACTACCGCCCCGCGCTCGACCGGTACGCGCGGCTCGCCGAAGACGACCTGCGGCGGCTTCGGCCCCTGGCGCAGTGGAAGGAGGCGGTCCGCCGGGCCTGGCCGGCGGTGGCGGTGGAGAACGTCACCGCCGCCGACCTCTCCGCCAACCTGGTGGTCGGCTCCGGCCTCGAGGTTCGGGCGCTGATCCGGCTGGGGAGCCTGCGCCCGGAGGACGTGGAGGTGCAGATCGTCCACGGCCCGATGGGCCCGACCCGGGAGATCCTCCAGGGGCAGGTCGCGCCGATGCACCCGGCCGGTGGCGCGGCGGACGGCCGGATGCCCTACGTCGGCGAGATCCGGGCCGAGGTGAGCGGCCACCACGGCTTCGCGGTGCGGGTCCTGCCCCGGCACCCGGATCTCCAGTCGCCGTACGAGCTGCGCCGGGTGACCTGGGAGAACTAAGGGATCAGCGCCCCGGCGGGCAGGCGGGCTCCCGCCGCGCCGGCGACGGTGGCGACGGCCGGATGTGCGGCCTCGAACCGGGTGCGCTCGGACAAGACCCGCCGGGTGACCGGGTCCAGCTCCAACTCGACGGTGGCGAAGCCCTTTCCCTGGGGCGGCGGCTCGAGGACCGGCATCGCGCCGACCCGGGTCTCGACCACCTGGTGGAAGTGACCGCCGATCACCACGTCCACCAGGCCCTCGGGCAGCTCCCGGGCCAGCTCGACGAGAGGACCCTGGCAGCCGGCCGGATCGCAGGAGGCGCCGTCGTGGGCCAGGACGATCACCACCTCCGCCCCGGCGCCGCGGAGCGCCCGGGCCTCCGCGATCGCCGCCGGGGCGAGCGGTCGAAACTCGAGGTGCGCCACGTGGGCGCCCAGGGTGGTGGTGGGCGTGTCCGGGCTGGCCAGGCCGACGATCCCGACCCGCACTCCCTTCCGCTCGACGATCACGCTGGCCCCAAGCCACCCGGGCCGCCGCCCGGTTTCCCGTTCCACCACTTTGGCGGCGAGGAACGGGAAGCGCGCCGCCCGGGCCCGGGTGGCGAGGGCGCCGGTGGGATCCTGCCCGGGCCGCGTCGCGGTGGGGTCCGGGCCCTCGGGCCCGTGGTCGAACTCGTGGTTCCCCAGCGCCACCGCGTCGTAGCCCAGGGCGTCGAAGGCCTCGGTGACCGCCCGACCCTCGGTCTGACCGGCCGCGAGGGTCCCCTGGAGCAGGTCCCCGGCATCGAGGGCGAGGACACCGCCCGGGTTCTCCTCCCGCAGGATCGCCAGGTAGCCGCCCAGCGTGGCCACGCCTCCGACCACCTGGCTCGCGCCGTCGGGAGCCGTTTCCTCCTCCGGCGCGAGGGCGCCGTGGAGATCGGAGGTGGCGAAGACGGTCAGGCGGATCGGCGCCGCGGCTGGCGAGTCGCCCGGTGGCGTCCCGGGGCCGGCGGCCCGTGGACTGCCGGCGCAGCTGAGCCCGAGGAGCGC
>JAEZJH010000200.1 GCA_023436385.1 Pseudomonadota bacterium | reverse complement strand
GTTCCGCACCATGTGCTTGAGGAACGCGGTGGCCTCCGCCGCCACCAGGATCTCGCCGCCGCTCTCGCCGGTGACGTCGAGGACCCGGAGGATCCGCCGGGTGGTCTTCGCCGGGCAGTCCGAGGCGCGAAAGGCGGAGAAATCGTGCTCGCCCAGGAGGTGCCGGGCGGCCGCGCGCATCGCCGCGACGTCGAGCGGCCGGAACAGCTCCCACGCCCGCCGGCGCCGGAGCGGCGAGCGGCTCGGCCCGTTCCAGATCCGGTACTCGTACCGCTTCCCCGAGGCGCTCCGCCGGGCGTCGAAGTCCGGCGCCACGTCGGCGGCCTCGACCACCGCCACGTCGGGCGGGAGGAGCGAGTTCATCCCCAGGACGAAGGCCTTGAGCGGCACCCGCTTCTCCGTCCGGAGGGAGCAGACCTGCCCCGCGGCGTGCACCCCGGCGTCGGTGCGACCGGCGCCGGTGACCCGGACCGGTTCCCCCAGCATCCGGGAGAGGGCGGCCTCCACGACCTCCTGCACCGAGCGACCGTTCGGCTGGACCTGCCAGCCGACGAAGTCGGTGCCGTCGTACTCCAGCGTCAGCTTCACGGTGCGGATCGGGGCGTCCACGGGGCCGCTTCTATCATCGGCCCCGGCGCGGAGCGAGGGGCCGAACGCCGGACCGGCCCGTGTCGCGCCCGAACCGTCGCCCCCGAACCACCGGCGCTGCAGGCCCGCAGGCCTATGGCCATGATGATTCCGATGGGCCGAACGGACCTCGACGTGGAGCTGGGCCGGCTGAAGCACATCGGCCGCGAGACCTTCGGGATCCGGCGGTTCCGGCCCGGCCAGGAGGAGGTGATCGCCGCGGTGCTCCGGGGCCGCGACGTCCTCGCCATCCTCCCCACCGGCGGCGGCAAGAGCCTTACCTACCAGCTCCCCGCCCTCGCCCTCGAGGGCACCACGGTGGTGGTCTCGCCGCTCATCGCCCTGATGCAGGACCAGGTGGAGAAGCTCGTGGAGCTGGGCGTCGACGTCGCCCGGTTCGACTCGACCCTCACCGACCGTGAAATCCGGCGCACGCTCGAGTCCCTCGGCGCCGGCGAGCACAAGCTCGCCTACGTGACCCCGGAGCGGTTGGCCGATCCGGCCTTCCGCAAGATCCTGGCCCGGGCCGCGCCGCGGCTCTTCGTGGTCGACGAGGCCCACTGCGTCTCCCAGTGGGGACACGACTTCCGGCCCGCCTACCTGGGCCTCGCCGCCGCGGTGGAGGAGCTGGGACGGCCGCCGATCCTCGCCCTCACCGCCACCGCCACCGACGGGGTGATCGCCGACATCGTGCGGCAGCTGGGGATGCGCGACGCGCGCGTGCTCCTCACCGGCTTCGATCGCCCCAACCTCTTCTTCGAGGTGGTGCAGGTCACCTCCGAGCTGGGCCGGCGGCGGCGCCTGGTGGAACTGCTCAAGCGGCGCCGGGGCGCCTGCATCGTCTACTGCGCCACCATCCAGGAGGTGGAGGAGCTGACCACGCTGATCCTCGAGAACGGGATCGACGCCGGGCGCTACCACGGGCAGATGCGCGGCCGCGAACGCGAGCAGGTGCAGCGGGCCTTCATGAACCAGGGTTCGCCGCGGGTGATCGTCGCCACCAACGCCTTCGGCCTGGGCGTGGACAAGCCGGACATCCGCCACGTGATCCACGCGCAGATGCCGGGATCGCTGGAGGCCTACTTCCAGGAGGCCGGGCGCGCCGGCCGCGACGGCCGGGCCTCGCGGTGCACGCTGCTCTACCTGCCGGAGGACCGGCGGGTGCAGGCGTACTTCCTGGGCGGCCGCTACCCGCGGGAGGAGGACATCCGCAAGGTCGCATCGGCGATCTTCGCCCACGGGGAGAACGAGCCGATCCCCCTCGAGCGGCTCGCCGAACTGTCCGGCCTCCCGGTCCGCCTGGTGCGGGTGGTGGCGCCGCTCCTCGCGGAACTGGGTCACGCCGTCGAGGAACCCGACGGCGTCCGGGCCGCGGGAGCGCCGCCCGCGGCCGAGGAGGTGACGGCGGCGGCGGCGCGGTACGAGGAGCGGCGGCGGCAGGACCGACACCGGCTCGACGCCATGGTCCGCTACGCGACCTCCCGGCTCTGCCGCACCCGCATCCTCCTCTCCTACTTCGGCGAGAGCGGCGAGCCCACCTGCGGCCACTGCGACAACTGCGGGCGGCGCACCCGTGCCGAGGAGGAGGAGCGGGTCGCCGCCGAGCGTCGCGCTGCCGAGGAGACGGCGCAACGGGAGGCCCGGGCCGCTGCCCGCGAGGCCGCCCAGCACCACACCCACGGCAGCTCCGCCGCCGCCCGCGCCTCGCTCCGGGCCCTCTGGCTGACCCGGCGGAAGAAGCCCGAGCGCGAGGCCCGTCCGCCGCCGCTCGCCCCGGGCTGCCGGGTGAAACACCCCGCCTTCGGCGAGGGCGAGGTCCTCGAGGTCCAGGACGACAAGGTCACCGCCTTCTTCCCCGGGCGCGGGGAGCGGACGGTGAAGCTGGGCTTCCTCGAGCGCTCGGGATAGCCCCGGCCGCCGTTCACCCTGGGTGAAGGCTTGCGGCACCGCCCGCGGGAGGCGACGATGCGCTCGACTTGCCCGGGAGGGTCCGATGGCCTGGCTGATCTACGGCGCCACCGGTTTCACCGGCCGCCTGGTGGTCGACGAGGCGGTGCGGCGAGGCCACCGGCCGATCCTTGCCGGCCGCGATCCCGAGCGGGTCCGCGCGCTCGCCGAACGCCAGGGTCTCGAGCACCGGGCCGCGCCGGTGGAGGAGCTGGGCGCGATCCTCGAGGGCGTGGAGCTGGTGCTCAACTGCGCCGGCCCGTTCGCCCGCACCGCCGCCCCGGCGATCGACGCCGTCCTCGCCCGCGGGATCGCCTACGCCGACATCTCCGGCGAGGCCAAGAGCTTCGAGGCCGCCTTCGCCCGGGACCGGGAGGCCACCGGCCGGGAGGTCGCCCTCGTCCCCGGGGTCGGCTTCGACGTGGTCGCCTCCGATTGCCTCGCCCGGTACGTCGCCGAGCGGGTCCCCGGCGCGGTGCGGCTCGAGCTGGCGGTCGCCGGGAGCGGCGGGCGGACCTCCAAGGGCACCATCCTCTCCATCCTCGCGGGCCTCCCCGCCGGCATCCGGGTCCGGCGCGGCGACGCCATCCGCCGCCGGCCGCTGGGCCGGGGCCTCGCCCGGATCCGCTTTCCCGAGGGCCCCCGCCTGGCCCTCCCCGCACCCCTCGCCGATCTCTGGACCGGGGCCCGCACCACCCGCATCCCCGACATCACCGCCTACGTGGCGCTCCCCGCGCCGGCGGCGCTGGGGCTCTGGGCCACCTGGCCCATCGTCTCGATCGCGGTGCCGGTGGCCGGCAGGCTCCTCGCCCTCCACCCGCTCGAGAAGGCCCTCGCCCGCCGCCTCTCCCGCCGGCCGGAACCGGCCGAGCCGATCCGCCGCACCGCGCGGACCTGGGTCTGGGCCCGGGCCACCGACGGCAACGGCCGCTCCGCCCAGGCCTGGCTCGAGACCGTCGACGGCTACGACTTCACCGCCCGGAGCGCCGTCCTCGCCGTCGAGCGGCTCCTCGCCGAGCGCCCCCGGGGCGCGCTCACCCCCGCCCTCGCCTTCGGTGCCGACTTCGTGCTCGGGGTCGAGGGCACCCGCAGGTTCGATCGGCTGGACGGAACGACGGCTTGACCGCGCCGGACGCCCTCCCTACCATGCGCCGCTTTGGCCAGCGGCCTGCCGGGCAATCCGATCCGGCCCGCAATTCCCGGGCTCCGGCACGGGTTCTGGGACGACGATGAAGGACAAGCTCCACGAGATCGAACGCCGCTTCGAGCGCCTGACCACCGACCTGGCCGACCCGGAGATCCTCGCCAACGCCGAGAAGTTCCGGAAGCTGGCGAAGGAGCGGGCGTCGCTCGAGCCCCTGGTCAACACCTTCCGCGAGCTGCGCAAGGTCGAGGACGACATCGCCGGCAACGAGGCCCTCCTCGCCGAGAAGGACGAGGAGATCCGGGCGATGGCCAAGGAGGAGCTGCCCGCCCTCCGCGAGCAGCAGGAGCGGCTCGACCAGGAGCTGAAGATCCTCCTCCTCCCCAAGGACCCGGCCGACGACAAGAACGTCATCCTCGAGATCCGGCAGGGCGTGGGCGGCGACGAGGCCGGCCTGTTCGCGGCGGAGCTGCTCCGGATGTATCTCCGCTACGCCGAGCGCAAGGGCTGGAAGTACGAGCTGCTGAGCCGCTCCGAGGCGGGCGCCGGCGGCCTCAAGGAGGCCCAGGTCTCGATCCTCGCCGACGGCGCCTACTCCTGGCTCAAGTACGAGGCCGGCGTGCACCGGGTGCAGCGGGTCCCCGAGACCGAGGCCCAGGGCCGCATCCACACCTCCACGGCGACGGTGGCGGTGCTCCCCGAGGCGGACGAGATCGACATCCAGCTCCCGGAGAAGGACTACCGCAAGGACGTGATGCGCGCCGGCGGCCCCGGCGGGCAGAGCGTGAACACCACCGACTCCGCGGTGCGCCTCACCCATTACGCGGCCGGCATCGTCATCCACTGCCAGGACGAGAAGTCGCAGATCAAGAACTACTCCAAGGCGCTCAAGCTCCTCCGCGCCAAGCTCTACGACCTCGAGCTGGAGAAGCAGCGGGCGGAGCGGGACGCGAGCCGCCTGGGGATGGTCGGCTCCGGCGACCGGAGCGAGAAGATCCGCACCTACAACTTCCCGCAGGACCGCCTCACCGATCACCGGATCGGCCTCACCCGCCACAACCTCCCGGCGGTGATGGACGGCGACATCGAGGACATGCTCGTCGCCTGCCGGAACCACTACATGGCCGAGCAGCTGAAGCGCGAGACGGAGCGGAGCCGGGCGCTCCCGGCCGCCCGGGCATGAGCGCGAACGGCGAGAACTGGACCGTGCGTCGCGCCGTCCTCTGGACGACCGACTACCTGAAGGCGCACGGCGCCGACTCGCCGCGGACCGACGCCGAACTGCTCCTCGCCCACGCCCTCGGCGTCGACCGGGTGCGGCTGATCATCGACTTCGACAAGCCCCTGGCCAAGGACGAGCTGGCCGCCTACCGGGAACGGATCGCCCGCCGCGCCGGCGGCGAGCCCACCGCCTACATCCTGGGGACCCGGGAGTTCTACGGCCGGCCGTTCCATGTCGATTCCCGGGTGCTGATCCCCCGCCCCGAAACCGAGGGCCTGGTCGAGCTGGCCCTCGCCGACCTGCCGTCGGACCGCGAGGTCCGGGTCCTCGATCTCTGCGCCGGCTCCGGCTGTGTCGGCCTCACCGTCGCCGCCGAGCGACCGCTCGCCCGCATCGATCTCGTCGAGCTCGATCCCGGCGCGGCGGAGGTGGCGCGGGAAAACGCCGCCGCCCTGGGCCTCGCCGACCGCGCCCGGGTCCTCGTCGGCGATCTCTTCGCGCCGGTGGA
>JAEZJH010000189.1 GCA_023436385.1 Pseudomonadota bacterium | reverse complement strand
GGGCGCGAGGTCGCGTCGCGCCAGGACCACGCCCACCGCCGCCGCGCCGCCGGTGAGCGTGGCCAGCGAGGTCTTCAGCGCCTCCATCGACGGCGCCGCGTTCAGCCGGGCGATGGTGGCGTCGACGATCTCCCGGCTCGACTCCGCCGCCACCACCAGGCCAGCGTCGATCTGGCCCAGCTCGATGGCGTTCGCGACCTCGACGACGCCGGTGAGGACGCCGAGGCAGGCGTTGCCGACGTCGGAGACCAGGCACTCCGCCGGGAGGCCGAGGGCGTGGGCCACCGCGCAGGCCTCCGCCGGCTCGAGGGCGTCGCGGGTCACCGCGCCGAAGTGGACCGCGCCGATCCGGGCGCGATCGATCCCGGCGGCGGCCAGGGCCTTCGCCCCGGCGACGGCGGCGGCGTCGGTCATCCGGGTGCCGGCGGGCCAGACCCGGCGCTCGCGGATCCCGGTGAGGGCCTCGAGCTGTCCGGGCGCGAGGCGGAGCTCGCCGTAGAGCGGGGCGAGGCGGGCCTCGAGCTCGCGGGAGGCGACGCGCTCGGCCGGCAGCTCGTAGGCGATCGCCGCGACGGCGACCTGGGACCAGCGGGCGATCATCGCTCCTCCTGCGGCACCAGGCGGAGGCCGAAGCCGCGCAGGTGGTAGATCGGCAGGCCGTCCACGGAGAGGACGCCGTCGGCGACGACCAGCGGCGCCGGGCCGTCCTCGATCGCCGTGGGCCGGGCCTCGACCGTGACCTCGCGGGCGGTGGGCAGCACCTGGCCGCGGTAGGTCCAAGCGTGGGTGCGGCCGACGGCGATCGGCTCGAAGCGGTGGGTGTCGACGAGCCCGGGGAAGCGGTCCCGGGCGAAGACCTTGAGGGCCTCGAGGAGCGCCTCGCCGCCCAGCGAACCGGGCATCACCGGGTCCTGGAAGAAGTGGGCGCGGAAGAACCAGTCGCTCGGGTCGACGCGCTTCACCGCCCGGATCGCGCCGGAGTCGAGCAGGGTCACCTCGTCGAGGAACGACCAGGCCTTGGCGGGGAGCGCCAGGCCGCCGGGGGTGTGAACGGCGGCATCACCCGGAGTGAGAGGCGGCGCGGGCGCGAGGCGGAGGGTGCGGCCGGGACCGGCGGGCGCGAGGGCGGGTGCGTTCCGGATCCCCACCTGGTCGGCGAGGGCCTGGGCCGGGAAGAAGCCGAACCGGGTCCAGCCGGAGAAGGCCCGCTCGCCGGCCTGGGCGAGCTCCATGTCGTAGGCGACCAGGATCATCCCCGCCGCCCGGGAGACGTTGGTAAGGCGGGCACGCGCGGTGACCGGGCCGCGGTCGGGGAGCAGCTCGCGGTGGAGGGTGGCCTCGCCCTCGAGGTTCCGGAAGAAGAGGTCCTCGTCGGAGAGGAGCGCGGCGCCGCCGTAGGCCGCGAGCCACCCGCAGGGCTGGAGCGCCGCCTCGAGGAGCGCGGCGTAGGGCATGGAGGGCGAACGGGCCGCGGCGAGCCACCAGGCGTCTGCCGGCAGGTCGCACTCCGCGTGCACGGAGGCGCCGGCGGCGAGGACCCAGGGGCTCGCGTCGGTGGCGACGATCCGGTCGACGAGCGAGTAGGGCGGCCGGGGCAGCCGGGCCATCCGCCGGTCGCGATCGAAGGGGCGGTAGGGCGGGCCGAAGGCGTCGGAGGGGTTGCCCTCGGCGAAGGCGAGGACGTGGTCCTTGTCGAAGAGGGGACGCGGGGCGCCGCCGGCCGGCGTGTTCGCCCAGAGCGCCTCGATCGCCTCGCGGCTCGAGCCGGCGAGGCGGATCGACATCCCCTCCATTTCCACCGCGTGCTTGCCGTCGACGATCATCGAGGCCTCGGCGATCGCGTACGGCTCGGGGTCGTAGCCGATCTCCCGGAGGTCGATGCGATAGGCCACCTTCTTGGTGGTCGGGGTCACCTGGCCGCGGCACTTGAGCCGGCTCTTCGCGCCGACCACCGGCGCGAAGTGGAGGTCGGCGCCCTCGGGTCCGCCGATCAGGCCGAGCCGGAGGAGGAGCACCCGGAGCGTGTGCAGGCAGCACTCGTACATCAGCGTGCCGGGCATCACCGGATCGTCGGAGAAGTGGCAGGTGAGGTACCAGGCGTCGGGGACGACGTCGGCCTCGCCGGTGATCGTGCCCAGGCCGTGGCGGCCGCCCGCGGGGTCGAGCTCGACGATGCGGTGCACCAGCTTCATCCGCTCGCCGCCGGGCAGCCGGAGCGGCTCCGGCAGGACCCGGCCGGCGAAGGCGGGGCCGAAGGCGACGGCCAGGTCGCCGGTCCGGAGGGCGTCGACGGCGCGTTCGTCCAGCGTGCAGCGCGCGACCGGCACCAGCGGGCGGAACGGTGCGGCCGGGGAGCCGTCCCTCGCCAGGTGCGGCGCCGGTGCCTCGCGCTTCGCGCCGGGGACGATGCCGCGGCCCGAGTCGAGCTGGTGCTTCGAGAAGAAGCCGGCGCAGCCGTCGCGCATGGTGAGGATCGGCCGGCCGTCGACGGTGCCGTCGAACTCGAAGAAGAAGAGCCAGGTGTCGCCCTGCCGGATGAACCGGAGGATGCGGATGTCGTAACGGAGGACCTCGCCGGGCTTGGGGAGGTCCCGGTGGAAGGTGACCTCCGCGTCGAGGAGCCGGTAGACCCGCTCGCCCCGGGTCTCGAGGTCGATGCCCAGGTAGGCGGAGAGGAAGAGGTCGGCCTGGCCGGCCTCCACCGCGATCGCCACCGGGGCGCGGCCGCCGTCGAGGTACCAGGCGCCGGGGAGGACGTCGTGCTCGGTGATCACCCGGCCGCGGTCGAGGCCGAGGGGCGTGCCCTCCACCGCGACGATCCGGTCGACCAGCATCAGCGGCTCGTCGGGCAGGCGGACGCGGGTGGGGAAGGTGTCCGCCGCCGCCCACGCCGGGCCGAGGACCTTGGCGATCGAGCCGATCGCGTACTCGAGGCAGCCCTCACGATCGAGGAAGGGAGCGGGCCGAGGCGGGGCCGGTGCCGGGGCGTCCGCGGTCGCCGGGCGTTCGGGGAGCGCGGCGGCGGGCCGGGATACCACGGCGGAAGGAACTTCGGCGGGCCAGGACGCCGCGGCGGAAGGAGCGTCGGCGGCAGGAGCCATGACGCCGGAAGGAACGCCGGTGGCCGGGGCCGAGGCCGCCAGGACGGGGAGCGACGCGCCGAGGAGCGCGGCGAGCCGGCTCTCCAGGGCCAGGGCCTCGAGCTGGAGCGAGGTGCTGCCGGCGGAGAGCCGCAGGAACGCCCCGTGGGCCTCGCCGGTGGACCGGGCGGCGTCCAGCGTGCCGCGGAGCAGGTTGGCGCCGGCGGCGATCGGCGTGGCGGCGTTCGGGATCGGCGTAGGGGCTCCGGGGAGGGCGACGGGAAGCGGGAGAGCGGCGGCCGCCGGGGTGGCGAGCACCTGCTGTGT
>JAEZJH010000188.1 GCA_023436385.1 Pseudomonadota bacterium | reverse complement strand
ACACGGAGAGGTCCGCGGGCGGGGGACACGTCTTCGCCCCGGGGAAGGCGACGGTGTGGAGCGGCTGGTCGCCGAGGAGGAGCCGGCCGCCCGCGTCCGCGGGGAGAGGGCGGCCGGTGCGCTGGGCGACCAGGCCGACCGCCTGGACGAAGCGCAGCTCGTGCTGGATCGGGGCGAAGCCGCCGTCGGTCAGGGCGTCGAGGTCGGCGAAGCCGTCCACCACCGCCCGGACCACCGCCGCGAGGGCGGGTTCGGCCTCGCCGAGTGCGAGGTGGGCCCGGGCGAGGAGGTAGCGGGAGCGGTGGTCGTCGGGGTCCACCGCCACCAGGTGGGCGAGGTGGCGTTTCGCCTCGGCGGGACGGCCGGCCAGCAGTGCCGCCAGCCCCGCGTTGGCGAGGGCGGCCGGGTGGTCGGGGTCGGCGCGCAGGGCCCGCTCGAACCGGTCGAGGGCGGGGGCGAACTCCTCCGACCGGGCGAGGGCGACGCCCTCCGCGACCAGGCGGTCGGCCGTGCCGGCGCGGTCGCAGCCGGCCAGCAACGCGGCCGCGAGGGCGGTCGCCGCGATTCCGACCCATACCGATGTGCGCGCAGTGTCCACCACATTGGGGGCACCTGCACGGGCTATGCCCCTACGGCAGCACTGGAATTTCAGGTGGTTGGACGAGCGATATCGCCCACCCCACCCGTACAAGGGTGCACGGGGTGCGCAGTTCTTGCGATGTCGGAGTCGCCGTCGCAGGGCCGGGAGTGCCGAGGCCCCCCGGCCGAGCTGGCCCGGCGTCGCGGTCTACGGCTCCTCCGCCGCCTCCGCGACCACCGGCGACGGGAAGACCTCCCGCCAGGAGACGATCACGTTACGCGGGGCCTCGCTGTTCGGCCGGCCGCCCTTGGAGCGCTTGCCGTCCTGGTTGTTCACCCGCTGCAGACCGTCCTCGGTGGCGACGTAGATCTGGCCGTCGGCGGAGATCGGCGGCGGGGGGATCTCGTCGGAGATGACGATCGACTCGTCGTCTTTGTCATCGCCGTCGAGGTCGCCGCAGTCGTCGCAGGAAGCGGCGTCGGCGCCCCACTTCAAGCAATAGAGGGATCCCTCGCCGTCGCCGCCGCAGGAGGACTTGGGCGGATCCCAGGCGGTGAAGGTGAGCCAGCGCTCGCCGTTCGCCTGGCCGGCGATGATCGGGGCGCCCATCAACCGGCGCTTCCCCTCCCCCTGGTTGAAGAGGCCGTTCATGGTCAAGCCGGAGGAGTCCTTGCACATGTTGCCGCTGCCGCCCGTGTTACTGGAGGAGTTGCCGTTGTTCTTGGGAACGGTGACGGCATCGCAAGAGACTCCGCCGTCGTCGTCGAGGAACCACCCCTCGAGATCGTAGGAGGCGTTCGAGTTGGTGGCGTCGTCGGGGAACGACCCCTTGTCCTGGCCGGAGGCGGCGATCAGGTAGAGGCGCCCGGAGGTCTGCGGATCGAGCATCATCACCGGCCGGTTCGGGATCGGGTTGCCTCCGGAGAACTTCATGAGCTTCGAGCAGTATTTCCAGTCCGAACTGCTCGCGGCCTCCCGTGTCCCCTTGCCGCCCAGGCCGATCCGGTGGATCTCGCCGTTCCAGCCGGACACGTAGGCGGCCTCGGTGAAGCCGTCGTGGTCGACGTCGACGGCGGGAATATCGGCAACGACCGCTCCCAGGCTGGTGTCGAATCGGCGGATGAACTTCCCGCTGGCGATGTCGAACGCATACGCGTGATCGTCGTCGCCGGCGGTGCCGTCCCCGTGGTGGGCGAAGGTCCCGGTGAAGGGGAGGTTGAGGAGCCGGTACGCCGGGTGCGCGGTCCCGTTCTTGGGTTTCAGGTCGGTGTTGTAGCCGTTGCCGGCGAGGGCCATCCAGGTCGGGAACCCGTTGCGCTCGATCACGGCGATGCCCGGAAGCGACCAGGTCCGCCCGAAGCCCTTGCTCTTCTCGTCGTAGGTCAGCTCCCAGAGCGCCCGGGGTTCCAGGGGCCTGGTGACATCGAGGGCCAGGAACCAGTTCCCACCCCAGCCCTGGCCACAGAGGAGGACGGTCCGCCAGCCGCAGAGCTTCGGATCGTCCGGATCCTTCTCGCAGTCGTAGCCGCCGCCCTTGACGGTGTTGTCGTGCACCAGGACGTCGTCGATCCGGCAGGAGAGATCCATCGAGAAGAACCGCTGCGCGTCCCCCAGCACCTCCACCGCGGTCCGGGCGATCATGCTGACCGGCAGGTAGGCCCAGGCCTCGTCGCCGGGACACCAGCGCTCGCCGCCCGCGCAGGTGGGCTGCTCCCGGTTCTTCTCGTGGAGCTTCTCCAGGTCCGGCCCGGCATGGAAGGCATGGATCATCCCGTCGTTGGCCGGCACGTAGATCATCGCCGGACGCGAGCGGAGGGTCTCCCGGAACACCGGGTAGCCGCGGGTGCGGTAGGGATAGGGCGGTGTCTCCACGATCACCGCGCCGCCGTGGTACGGGTCGCCCAGCGGCCACGACCGGGCGGCCGGGTCGCCGTGGAGCCAGGCGAGGATCGACTGGCGGTGGCTCGTGTCGTCGGCGAGGAGCGTGGCGATCCGGTCGCGGTAGGTGGTGGAGATCGACTTCAAGCCGGTGCTGTCGTTCCGCTGGGCCCAGAGCGTCTTGAATGGCTCCTTATTGAAGAGCGCGTTGGCCGCGGTCTTGAGCGCTTTGGCGCCGGCGTCATCCTTGGTCAACTCGAGCGGGGTCTGCTTCGGCACCAGCCGGATCCCGTGGGTCGTCTCGTTGGTGTCGGTCCCGTCCGCCTTCTGGTACTCGACCGCGAAGAGGTCGGAGGTCCAGATCCGGCGCGCCGTCGCCCCCGGGGTTCGCACCCGGTCATATAGCCGCCGCCCCCCGTCGAAGACACAGGGGTTGCCCGAGGCGCCGCAGTTCTCCATCGTCCCGAGCTTGGTGAGATCGGTGAACTCCCACTCGTTGGTCGCCTTCCCGTCGACCTGCTTCTCCTCGAAGAGGCGGACGCCGAAGACGTGCCCCTCGTATCCGGGCATGGTGAAGGCCGTATAGGCCATCAGGTTCCGCGCGACGCGGTCGCTCTCCGACTTCACCTGGGCGACGCTGCCGATCACCGGGGCCATGCCGGTGAAGAACCCCCTGCGGATCGCCGACATCACCTCGTCGAGGGCCGACTTGAGCGAGTCCGTGTCCCCTGCAAACATCGCCGATCCCGAATCGCAGCTGCTGGGGACGTTCTTCCGGGTGCCGGTCGGGTCCCAGCACTCCCACTGGTTGTCGATCCGGGCCGTGCCCCCCTTCCGCGCGATCGCGCTCAGGGCGGCGCTGTTGGCCACGTCCCGGCCGAAGCCGATCACGAAGGTGCGGACGTCGAGGGTCTTCTTCCCGCCGAGCGAGATCGAACGGAGGTCGGCGGCCTCGGTGTCGGGATTGCGGCAGCAGTTGTCCTCCCCGTCGGTGAGGAGGATCACGTAGTAGCCGCGGCAGCTCGCGGCCGTGTCCTTTTCGGCGACCGCCTGCAGCTTCTCGCGGGCGTCCTTCAGCGAGAGGGCGATGGGGGTGTTGGTGTTGAACTGGACGCCGGCCAGCGCCGCGAGGATCGTCGTGCGGGTGTCGCCGCTCCCGGGCGAGGCGACGACGGTCCGGCCGCAGGCGTTCGTGACTTCGCCTTGGGTACAGGTGCTGTCCTTGGTGGTATCCCTGCTGTTGAAGTGGATGAGCCCCATCTCCGTGCCGTCGAGGTTCGCCACCAGCTCCGACATCACCTCTTTGGCCGCGTCCGCCCGGGTCTTGCAGACCTCGACGGTCTCGCAGTCACGGCAGACCGTCTCCCACCTCTGGCACCAGCCCCGGCGCTCCTCCACGCAGACCCGGCGGCAGTCGCATTCCTCCTGCGTCTCCTTGGCGCCGTAGGGGCAGACCTTCCGCCCGCTGGAGTCCCGGTAGGCATCGGTTTGCGTGCCGTGGACCCCGGAGTTGTCGTAGCTCATCGACCCCGAGTTATCGAGGATGAGCATCACGTAGGGCTCGCTCGAGGCATCCCGGAAGGCCGAGTAGAGGTAATCCGCCCCGGCCTCGCTCGGCAGCAGCCCGAGCACCAGCACCACCAACGCAACGGCAATCCGTGTTCGCATCGTGGGCCTCAGATATCCGGAAAGTAGCCGAGCCGGCCGGTGGTATCGGAGCCGGTGCCCTGGGGGTTGTAGTCCTTCTGCCCGCTGTATCCCCAGCGCGAGCGCTGGTGCTGGACCGTGGAGGTGAGCAGCGCCCGCCCCACCACGTTGCCGCCGCCGTCCAAGACCTCCCCGAGCACCTGCACGTTGCAGCCGTCGAACCCGGCCACCTGGGTTCCCACCGTCACGGTGAACCGGGGGCGGATGTCGGCGCCGGTCTGGTTGTTGGTCTCCAGGGGAGGCAGGTCGCCGGCGAGCAGCTGCGTGCCGGGAAGGGCCGCGCAGTCGACGTTGGGGGCGGCGGCGCCGGAGTAGAGCGCCAGCCCGGTCTCCGCGGCCACCACCGCCTGGGATCGCTTGGTCCGCGCCGCGGCGGCCCCCTCGTCGAGGGTCGCCACGGTCATCGCGGTGAGGCCGACCAGCGCCACCACGATCAGCACCAGCATCACCGCGAGGAGGCTGAAGCCCCGGCTGTCGGTCCCGTTCACGTGCGGCTCCGGGGCGCGAGGTGGGTGGAGAAGACCTTCAACTCGTAGGTGCTCTCGAGGAGCACCGTGGGCGCGGTCCCCGGGCGGCCGGGATCGAGTTCGATCCCGTCGGTCCGGCCCTGCTCCTCGTCGCCGGCGATCGCCTTGAAGGCGATCCGCACCGCGCGGATGCGGTTGTGGTCGAGGATGAACTGCAGATCGTCCTCGAAGTCGGCTTGCGTCGACTTCTTCCGGAGCCCGAGGGCCTTGCCCTTCCCCTTGCCCTTGCTGCCCTTGAAACTGGGATTGGTGTAGGTGGGGCGGTAGGGGACGCCCTCGGGCTGGGAGGGGAGCGCGGCGCCGGCCTCGTAGAAGGCCGCCGGCGGGAGGAGAAACACGCCGCGCCGGGTGTTCCGGGCCACGATCGAGGCGTCGCCCTGGAACTCGTCCGGGCCGTTGGAGAGAACCCGATAGGTGAACACGGCGAAGTCGAACCGCTCGTCTCCCTCCGCGGCGTCGGCCGGGTTGACCACCATCCGGTTGTCGACCACCACGTCGTCGACGAGCACGGTCTCGCGGCGGCTGCCCTCGCCGCCGAAGTTGAACGGATCCCGAATGCGAACCAGGCGGCCCCGGTAGTACTGGCGGGAGCCGACCGTCTGCTTGTCTCCGATCGGCCGGAACTCGTAGGTGACCACGTTGTCCGGGTTGGCGGCGAAGGCCACCGTGGTGTTGGGCGTGTCGTCGGTGGTGTCGCGGATGCCGTCGGCGCCGGCGTTCCAGGTGTTCTTCGCCAGGGTGATCCGCCAGGGATGCGCGTCGAGGATCGCCGGGCAGGCCCACTCGGACGACGGATCGTGGCCGGGGCTCAGACACCAGTCGGGGAGGAAGTTGATCGCGTCTCCGGCGGAGCGGACGTCGCTCCCGATCAGCTCCATCGCCAGCCGCGCCCGGGAGACGCGGTCGACCGCCCGCTGCTGCGTGGCGGCGGTGAGTTGGGTGCTGGAGAGCGCCACGAACGCTGCCGACGCCACCAGGGCCGCCAGCACGCCGGCGATCATCAGCTCGACGAGCGTGAATCCGCGCATGGCTACCTCCCGTCCAGGAGGATGGCGCTCAGCCAGGTGGCACCCCAGCCGCCGTGGACCCGCCAGAGCACCTTGATGCGGGCGTCCACCGAGTTCGCGGGCACGCCGGCGGCCGCCGGCGGATCGAGCCGGTAGCAGACCAGGAACTGGTTGCCCTCGTGATCGACCGGGAGCGGCCCGACGTCGTAGGTGACCCCGTCGTTGACGCCGCCCGGGTTGCAGGAGCCGGTGCCGGCGACGACGTCGGCGGTGGAGTAGGGCAGGCGCTCCGCCTTCCACGCATTGGCGACCTGGAACTTGTCGCCACCCGCGCAGCCCTTGTTGGCGTTGGCCGCGTTGCAGCTGCCGCCGCTGGGCTCGGCGTCGACGCGAACCTCCGCCCGGAGCCGATCGAGCGTCTGCAGAGCCACCAACTGGCCCTCGGTGATCTTCCGAGCGGAGGTGCCCTTCTCGATGGTGCGGGTGATCAGGACGGCGGAGCCGGTCAGCCCGATCAGCAGGACCGACATCGCGATCAACACCTCGACGATGGTGAAGCCGCGGGGGGGCCGGACCGGGCTCATGGGCACTCCCACCCAGCGCCGCTCGGGCGGTAGAGGCGGGCCTCCCCGGTGCCCGCGCGGACGCCGACGGCCAGCGTCCGGGCCGCGGTCGGGGCCGCCGACGGCGAGAAGACGAGCGAATGGCCCGCCTCCAGCACCGCCCCGCCGCGCACCGCCAGCACCTCGCCGGTGGGGTAGAAGGTGAGCCGGGCGTCCTTCTCGCAGAGGGAGCAGTTCTCGAGCGGCTCCGGATCGAGGTCGGCGGCGCACTTCACCGCGACGTCGTGGGCGTCGGAGGCCATCGCCACGCCGCGCGCCTCGGCGCCGAGACACACCCGATCGATCACCTGGCGCGGGGCGGCGGGGCTGGCGCCGACCAGCATCCGCCACGACGGGCCGCAGTCGGCTGCGGCCGGATCGATCACCAGGTGCACCGGCTCGTTGGTGCGAGCGGCGATCGACGAGGCCATCCGGACGTCGGCGAGGAACCGGCGGGCGGCGTGGCCGACGCGATAGCCGGGGAGGGTGGCGTTGATCTGCCACACCGCCACGCCGGCGAGGAGGCCGGCGACGGCGAGCGTCACCATCAACTCGAGCAGCGTGAAGCCCCGGCTCCGCACCCGTGAAAGCCCCTCGACCTGGACGCGATCCACTCGGGATCGTGTGGTGGTGGGGCGTCGATACTACGGCTCGAAGCCGAGGGCGATCCCATGATGCGATGAGGGCACGGGGTCTTTAATATGAATATGGGAGCCCCGATGTGGCGGGCGGTCGTGGATGGAGGCCAGTGTACGACTCTATTTTTCCGACGGGGCGGTAGTCGCCGCCTCGCCGCAAGCTTCGGCGCCCGCGGTGGCAGCGGCTCCGCAACCGGAGGGCGGGAGCCCCGGGGGCACCACCGGGACCTGGACCCCGCCGTAGCCGACGCCGCTCCCGGGCCGGCCCTCCGACGGATAGGCCGGCACCCCGGCCCGCTGGGCGATCAGCACCCGGAGCTGCACGAAGCGGACGTCTTCCTCGAGGGACTCGAAGCCGCCGTTCTCCAGGGCCTGGAAGTCGGCGAAGCCCAGCTCCGCGGCGCGCTGCAATTCCCCGATCGCCGCGTCTCGCTCACCCGCCAGCGCCAGGGCCCGGCCCAGCTCGAACCGGGCCGGCGGATCGTCGGGACGGGCCTCGAGGTAGCGGCGGAGGTGCGTTGCCGCGTCCCGGCCGCGGCGGAAGACCAGATGCGCCAGGGCCAGGTTGTAGCGGGCCTTGGGGTTCTCCTCGTCGAGCGCGAGGGCCCGCTCGAAGTGCTCGATCGCCGCCGGGAGTTCGCCGGCTCGGGCCCTGGCGAGGCCCGACGAGGCCTCCCGTTCCGCCCGCTCCGCCCGCGAGGTGCAGGCGGCGAGGGGAAGGGCGAGGAGGAGGAGGGCGATCCGCAGGGTCACGGCGAGGCTCCGGTGGTCGGCGAGGGGAAGACCTCGCGCCACGATACCACCAGGCGCCGGGGGGCCTGCGAGTTCGGGTGCGGGGTCCCGCCGGAGACGCCGGCGCCGGTACCGTCCTGGTTGGCGACGCGAATCACCCCGTCGTCGACCACGTAGATCTGGCCGTCCGCCGAGTTGGGCGGGGGCGGGATGCGGTCGGAGAAGACGATCGACTCGTCGTGCTGGTCGGTGGTGCCGTCGTCGTTGAGGTCGCCGCAGAAGGTGCAGGAGGCGGGGTCGGTGGAGAACTCGAGGCAGTAGAGCGCGCCCTCGCCGTCGGCGCCGCAGGCGGTCGAGGGGGGATCCCAGGCGGTGAAGGAGAGCCAGCGGCTCCCGTCGGACTGGCCGGCGAGGATCGGCGCGCCCATCAGGCGCCGCTTCCCCTCGCCCTGGTTGAAGAGGCCGTTCATGCGCAGGCCGGTGTTGGTCTTGCACATGTTCCCGTTGCCGCCCTTGGCGCTGCAGGCGGCGCAGGCGACGCCGCCGGTGTCGGTGAAATACCAGCCGTCGAGGTCGTAGGAGGCGGGCTCGTTCTTGGCCTCGTCGGGATAGGTGCCCATGTCCCGGCCGGAGGCGGCGATCAGATACACCCGCTCGTTCACCAGCGGGTCGAGCATCACCGCCGGGCGGCTCGCCACCGGGTGGTTCCCGCCGAACTTGAACAGGCCGGGGCAGTAGGACCACGAACCGGGGCGCTCGCTGGCCCGGTTGCCGCTCTCGCCGCCGAAGGCGACGCGGCCGATGCTCCCCGACCAGCCGCCGACGTAGGCGACCTCCGTGAAGCCGTCCCGGTCGACGTCCACCGCCGGGACGTCGGCCACCACCGAGCCCAGGGCGCCGGTGTCGAAGCGCTTGAGGATCTGTCCCGTGGCCACGTCGAAGGCGTACACATGGGCGGCGTCGCCGGCGGCGCCGTCGCCGTGGTGCGCGAAGGGCCCGGCGAAGGGGAGGTTCAGGTAGCGATACACCGACCGGGCGTTCCCCTTCCCGTCCTTGAGGTCGGTGTTGTAGCCGTTCCCGCCCACTGCCACCCAGCGCGGCAGGCCGTCGATCTCCAGGAGAGCGATCCCGGGGAGCGACCAGGTGCGGCCGAGGCCCTTGGCGCCGTCGTCGTAGGTCATCTCCCAGAGCGGGTGGGGCTCGAGGGGCCGGGAGACATCCACCGCGACGAACCAGCTCCCTCCCCAGCCCTGGCCACAGAGGAGCACCGTGCGCCAGCCGCAGAGGTCGGGGTCGGCGGTGTCTTTGGTGCAGTCGTAGCCGTCGCCGGAGCGGACGTCGGTCACCAGCATGTCGTCGATGCGGCAGGAGAGGTCCATCGAGAAGAAGCGCTGCGCGCCGCCCAGGACCTCGAAGGCGGTGCGGGCGATCAGGCTCACCGGGAGATACGCCCAGGCCTCGTCGCCCGCACACCAGCGCTCGGGATCGGTGCAGGTCGGCTCCTCCCGCCGGGCCTGCTGCATCATCTCCAGGTCCGGGCCGGCGTGGAAGGCGTGGATCATCCCGTCGTTCGCCGGCACGTAGACCATGTACGGCCGGGCCCGGAGCTCTTGCTTGTATTCGGAATACCCCAGGGTCCGGTACGGGTACGGCGGCGGCTCCGCCATCGCCGCGCCGGCGTGGTAGGGGTCGCCCAGCGGCCAGGAGCGGAGCGACGGGCGGCCGTGGAGCCAGCCGAGGATGGTCTGGCGCTGCGTGGAGTCGGTGGCGGTGAGGCGGGTGAGCCGCCAGGCCGCCTCCCGGTGGACTGCGGCGACCTCCGTGTTGCCGTAGGTGAAGAAGTCGTCGATCGGGTCGTAGGAGGCCGCCTTCAGGAACACGGTCCGGAGGCGCCCGGCGCCCACCGTGTCGTCCGGGAGCCACACCGGATCGCGATTCATCCGCAGGGTGAGGCCCTTGCGCGTGTTGGTGGTCGAGGCGCCGTTCTCGTCCCAGCGCTCCGCCCGCCCCGGCGTGCCGGTGAAGATCTTCCGCGGGTTGCCGGTGGTGCGCACCCGGTCGTAGAGCCGCTTCCCCGCGTCGAAGACACAGGCGTTTCCCTCCGTGCCGCAGGCGTCGAGGTCCATCTCCTCGAAGTCCGTGAACCGCCAGGTGCCCAGGCGCTGGCCGGTGTCGTCCTTCGCCTCCTCGAAGAGCCGGAGCCCGTAGACGTGTCCCTGGTAGCCGGGGTTCCGGAACGCGGTGAAGGTCATCAGGTTCCGGGCCACCGCATCCACCTCCGAGGCAACCTGCGGGGCCGTGCCGATCACCGGCGCCATGGTGGTGTAGATGCCCGTCTGGATCGAGCCGAGCACCGTGTCCAGGCCCTGCTTCAGGGCGGCGGTGGAGTCCGCATACATCGCCGTGCCCGAGCTGCAGGACGAGCTGCCGTTGCCCACCCCGGGGACCCAGCACTCCCAGTCGTCGCTAGTCCGGGAGGTGCCGCCGGCGCGGGCGATCGCGTCCAGCGCCTCCCGGGTCGACGTGTCCGTTTCGCCGAGGCCGATCACGAAGGTGCGGATGTCGAGGTTCGTCTTGCCCGTCACCGGCACCGAGCGGAGCTCCTCCGCCTTCGCCGCAGGGGCGCCGCAGCAGGTGTCCCCGTCGTCGGTGAGGACGATCACGTAGTAGTCGCGGCAGGCGTAGTAGGGGTCGTCTCGGGCGATCGCCGCGAGCCGGCCCTTCGCCTCCTCGAGCGACGCCGCGATCGGCGAGTTCCCGGCGGCGGGGAGGTTCTCGATCGCCTCGAGGAGCACCGTCCGCTGGTCGCGGGTGGAGTCCCAGGAGGTCCCGTCCGGCGAGGCGATCCACCGGGCGCCGCAGCCCGCGTCTCCGCAGCTCGCGAGCGTCTCGTTCGCGAAGTGGATGAGGCCCACCCCGGCGCCGTCCAGCTCTCCCACCAGGTTGACCAGCGCGTCCCGGAGTGCGTCCCGCCGCGAGTTGCAGGCGCCCCAGGTGCCGCCGAAGAGGCACTGGTTCGTCGTCCTGTCGTAGTCGGCCGTGGTCATCGACCCCGACGAGTCCGCCACGATCATCACGTAGGGCTTCGTCGCGTCCTGGAAGGCGGCGTAGAGGTAATCCGCCCCGGCGCCGGCGGGGAGGCCGAGGAGCGCGACGAGGAGGAGCGGTCGGATGTGTCGCATGTGTCCTCCTAGAGCGGCGAGGTGCCGAAGCCGGTGCGTCCGGCCAGGTCCGTCCCCGTCGCCCGGGGTCCCGAGTCCTTCTGGCCGCCGTAGCCCGTCTCCCGGGCCTCGATCCGCACCGTGCCGTTGAGCAGCGCCTCGCCGAGGATGTGTCCCGACGCATCGGCGATCACCCCGCGGGAGAGCACGTTGCAGCTCTCCGCCGAGGTCTGGATCGCCCCCACCGTCACCGTGAACGAGGGCCGGAGGTCCGCGCCCGGCTCCCCGTTGGTCTCGATCGCCGGCGCGTCGCCCTGCACCAGCACCGTGCCGGCCGGCAGCGCGCAGTCCACCGAGGGCGAGAAGTTGCCGGTGTAGGCCGCCAGCCCCGCTTCCGCCGCCGCCAGCGCCGCCGCCCGGTTGGCCCGGGCTCCCGCCGCCCCCGCGTCCGACGTGGCCAGCACCACCGCGGTGATGCTCAGGAGTCCGATCACCACCAGGGCGAGAAGAACGATCAGCAGGCTGAAGCCGCGGTCCGTGTGGGTACAGTTCATGGGCACCACCTCGCCGAACGGGTGCAGGTCCCATGCCCATGGGAGGGAGATGTAAGGTTCCGGAACGGCTACGGAATACCCGCGCCCACAGCCGCAACGAGCGCGTCGGCCCCCGAAAAGGTTGCGGTGGAGGTGTCGGTGGGACCGGTGGACCGAGGATCGCCGTCCCCGTCAGGCGTCGTCGAGCACCGTCGAGAACACCTTCAGCTCGAAGGTGCTCTCGAAGGGATACACCGGCGCCGTCCCCGGCGTGTCCGGATCGAGGTCGAACCCGCCGGTGAAGTTGGGATCGTCCTTCGCCGCCACCACCTTGAACGCCACCCGCACCGTGCGGATGCGGTTCCGGGCCAGCACGAACTGGAGGGCGTCCTCGTTGTCGACGGAGGCCTGAAGTTCGTCCTGCGCCGTCCCGTCCGCCTTCAGCCCGACGATCTCGAAGGCGTGCGTCGTCGGCCGGAAGGGCGGGGTGGTGGGCAGCGCCGGGAGCGTCGTCCCGGCGATCTCGAAGAAGCGCACCGGCGGGAGGAGGAACGAGCCCTCCCGCGTGGTGCGGTTTACGAACGTCTCGTCCCCCGCGAACTCGTTCGGCGCCGTCGAGAGCACGCCATAGAGGAAGAGCGCGTGCGCGAACCGCGGGTCCCCGGTGGTCGGCGCCGCCGGGTCCACCACCATCCGGTCGTCGAGGAGCACGTTCTCGAGGAGCACCGTCGTCGTCGCCGTGCCCGTTCCTCCCGGAAAGCGCAGCGGGTTCTCGATGCGGACGAGCTTCCCCAGATACCCCTGGCGCCCGTCCGCATACGTGGTGAGCGCCGTCGTCGGCTGGAACTCGTACGCCGTCACGTTCGCCGGCTTCTGGGCGAAGGGCGTCACCGGATCCGGCACGTCGTCCGTCGTCCCCGGGATCCCGTCCGCCCCGGCGCCCCATGCGTTCCGGGCGAGCACGATCCGCCAGGGATGCGGCTCGAGGATCGCCGGGCAGCCCCAGCTCGACTCCGGGTCCGCCATCCCCCCGAGACACGGCGCCGGGAGGTCGTTCACCGAGTCCCCCGCCATCCGGATGTCCTTCCCGATCAGTTCCAGCGCGATGCGCCCCTGCGAGACCAGGTCCACCGTCCGGTTCTGCGTCGCCGCCGCGACCTGTACCCCCGTCAGCGCGATGAACGCCCCGAAGACCACCAGCGCCGACAGCGTCCCCGCGATCATCAGCTCGATCAGCGTGAACCCCGCGTCCCGGCGGCGAACCCGCATGCGTGCGTTCCGGTGCATGCGCTACCTCCCCGCCGTGAGCAGCGCGCTCGCCCAGCGGGCCCCGAAGCCGTCCCCCGTGCGCCAGAACACCTTCACCCGCGCATCCAGCGAGATCGGCGAGATCCCCGGCAACGTCGTCGCCGTCGGGTCCAGCCGGTAACACACCTGGTAGTCCTGGTGCTCGTACCGGACCGCGAACGGCCCCACCGCATACGTCTCGCCGTCCTCGATTCCTGCCGGATTGCACGTCCCGTCGCCCGCCACCGCGTCAGCCGACGCATACGGCAGCCGCTCCGCCTTCCAGGCCGTGTCGGCGGCGAACCCCGCCGAGCCCACACAGCCGTGGTTCTCCTCCCCCCCGCACCCGGCCGCCGTCGGCTCCGCGTCGTACCGGACCTCGTGCCGCAGTCGCTCGATCACCTGGTTGGCCACCATCTGCGCCGTGGTCGTCTTCCGGGCCGTCACCCCGCGGCTCTGCGAGTAGGCGATCGCCCCCGCCGTCCCCGTGAGCCCGAGGAGGAGGATCACCATCGCCACCATCACCTCGATCAGCGTGAAGCCCCGGGCCTTCGGTCGAGCGGGGAGGTGCGAGTAGGTTCGACTGGCCGACCGCATCATTTGCAGGCCCACCCCGACGCCGCCGCCGGATCGTACTGGTAGATGCGTGCCCGCCCCGTGCCCGAACGCACCGCCACCGCCATCGCCTTTTGCTTTCGGTCCGCGCCCCGGGCCGGCGCGAAAACCACCGAGTGCCCGCCCGCCTGCACCCCACCACCCGCGGCGATCGCCACCACCTCGCCCGTCGGATAGAAGGTCAGCCGCGATCCGGCCGTGCAGAACGAACACGTGACCAGCGCCGTCGCCGGAAGGTCGTCCGCGCACCGTACCTGCGCCGTGATCCCCGCCGCGTCCATCGACACGCCGGAATACTCGCTCGACAGGCACACCGTTTCATACACGCGCGTCGGGCTGCTCGGGTCCGCCCCCTGCACCATCCGATACGCTTGCCTGCACCCCGCCGCGTCCGCGATCCGCACCAGATGCACCGGCTCGTTCGCCCGCGCCGCGATCGCCAGCGCGTTCCGCGCGTCCAGCGAAAACCGCTGCGCTGCAGCGTTGGCCCGGTATCCGGGGAGCACGTCCCCCATCGACCAGACGGCGGTTCCGAGGAGGAGAAGGGCGACGGAAACGATGACCAGGACTTCGATCAGTGTGAATCCGCGGGGCGTGTGGGTGTGTGTCATGGGGTCACCAAACCCTCTTGGGTTGCAGCTCCCATGCCGTCGTGCGACCGCTGCGAACTGTAGAAATCGCGCTTGAACACACCAGCCCACAGCCAAAAATGATTGCAGTCCGGGAAAAGAATGCGGAGTTCACGGGTGCGCTACGTTGCCGCGTGACCCATCAGCGACACCGGGATGACGAGGACGCCGGCTCTGCTGCAACCTCGCGCGACTCACGGAGGCTCGGATGGAGCTACGGAAGATCGCGGGAGAGGCGGAGGCACGGCGGGCGCTCGCGGC
>JAEZJH010000170.1 GCA_023436385.1 Pseudomonadota bacterium | reverse complement strand
AACCGGTACCGCGGGACGAGCGGCGAGCCGAAGAGCCGGCGCGACGCCTCCGCGGAGCCGGTACCGGCCGCCGGATCCCAGAACCAAAACCGTGCGCCCGGCAGCCGGAGCCGGACCCGATCGATGGTGGCCGCAGCGAGTGGCGAGGAGATCGGCCGGAGCAGGAAGGCGACGCCGGCGCCGCCATCCGCGGTCGCCGCGCGGATGGTCTGGACCAGCTCGTCCCAAGAGGCGGGGGTGCCGTTCCGGGACAGGGTTCGGCCCCGGCCCGGATCGTAGAGCTCGAGGATCGAGGCCTGGTCCCGGGCGGAGGTGGCGCCCAGGCTGGCCGGATGGCCGGGGTTGCCCTCGAGCTTGGTCGGCCGGCCCACGTGGCTCTCCGCGAGGAGCCCGATCCCCAGGCCGCCTTCGACCCGGGTGGTCGCGTAAAAGGTGGGTTTTCCCGGGATCACCTCCGGCGGCTGTCGGGAGTAGGGGAGGATCCCCTCCGCCGGCGGGCCACAGGCGGCGAGGGCGGCGCCGGCGCCGAGGAGCCCGAGGAAGCCGCGGCGGGTGAGCCCATCCTCTCCCGGCACGGTGTCCGCCGGGAGCACGGGAAGTGAAAGGCGATCGCGGGGCGGTCCCATCGGCTCCTAGCGGTGGCAGGCGCTGCAGTTGGTCGGTGGGTTGACGCCCAGGCGCTCCCGGAGTTCGCGCCCCAGCGCCAGCCGGGCCTCGCCGGCCGGCGGGACCCAGTCGGGATCGGCCACCGTCTCCGGCGGCTGCAGGAAGCGCTCCGGCTGCCGGTGGCAGTCGAGACACCAGGCCATGGTGAGCGGCGCCGCCTGGAACACCCGGGGCATGGTGTCGACCCGGCCGTGGCAGGAGACACAGCCGACCCCGCGGTTGATGTGGATACGATGGTTGAAGAAGACGAAGTCGGGGAGGGAGTTCACCCTCCGCCACCGGATCGGCGCGCCGGTGAAGAAGCTCTCGCGCACCGGCTGGAGCAGCGGGCTCTCGTTCCAGATCTGGCCGTGACAACCCATGCACAGCTCGGTCGGCGGCACCCCGGCGGTGGGGCTCCGCTCCGCGTCGAAGTGGCAGTAGAGACAGCCGATCCCGTCGTCCCGGACGTGGTGCCGGTGGTCGAACTCCACCGGCTGCTCCGGCGGCTCGTGCTCGCCGGTGACGTACGGGGTCCGCACCCAGATCCAGAGCGCCAGCGGAACGCCGATGACGATCACGGCGCCCAGCCCGAGGACCAGCCAGGTGGCGGTGTTGGCCCAGGGTGGAAAGAGCGGCTCCATTTCCTCCCGCGCCGGGCGCCCCCGGACCGGCCGCGTCCCGAGCATTTCGGGGACACGGCGACCCGCGGACGCTAGGCATCACGCCGGGGAGGCCCAACGCCCCGGGGAGCGGCACGGGCTTCCCGGGCGAGGACGCGGGGCGGCGAGGCGGGGCGACGGCTTCGGGGGGTGAAACCGAGCGGGCGTCGCCGTGTTGTCGAATCAAGAACCATCGATCGTCCGGCCATTCCCCACTGATCAACGCTATCGCTATCGGTGTCCGCATTCGGGGGCTATCGAAAACACCCGGGAAGTACACCGGGTTATGGCCCGCGTAACCCGTTTGGAGTTGCTCTCCTCTCATTCATGGGATGTGTTTCCCATTTCGGGCCCCGCGGTTGCCGTTGTAGACCGCCGCTCGCGGTCTTCCGACCGGGGGGTGGTCATGTTTTCTCGTTACTCGCGTCCCGCCGCGGCCGCGGTGGTGCTCTTGTCCCTTGCCTGCGCACCCGAGCCCGAAGGGCTCCCGGGGGAGGCGTCCGGCCTGCCGTTGGCCGTGGTTGGCCAGGCCGCCACCTCGGGCGCGGATCTGGCGATCCGGAAGACCGACGACCGTGAGATGGTCGGCTGGACCCACGCGACGACGTACCGGATCGAGGTGACCAACTCGGGTCCCGACGCGGTGGCGGGCGCGACGATCCAGGACACCATCTCCTCCCTGCTGACCGGCGCCAGCTGGACGTGTGCCGGCTACGACGGCGGCAGCTGCGGGGTGGCCGCGGGGACCGAAAACGTCTCCACAAGCGCCGACCTGCCCGTCGGCGGCCGGGTGGTGGTGACGCTCGCGGCCACGCTGATCCCGGGCGTCGAGCAGCTGCCGCTCCTCAACACGGCGACGGTGACGCCGCCGGCGGGCGTTGTCGATCCGGACACCAGCAACAACAGCTGGACCGATCACACCACCGTCGGGCAGCCGCGCACCGTGACGGTGCAGAAGCTCGGGGTCGGCAGGGGCACCGTGGCCTCGACGCCGGCCGACCTGGCCTGCGGCCCCACCTGTAGCTCGGCCACCGGGCCCTTCGTGCAGGGACAGACGATCCAGCTGCTCGCCACGCCGGAGCCGTTCAGCACCTTCGTCGGCTGGGGCGATCGGTGCGCGGGGCAGCCCAACCCCTGCATCCTGCCGATCAACGGCAACCCCACGGTCACGGCCCAGTTCGACGCCGCCCGCTACACCATCACCACGCTGGCCGGTCCGGGCGGGACGATCGCGCCGCCGGGGCCGGTGCAGGTGGTCCACGGCGCGTCCCAGACCTTCCAGATCGTGCCCGACCTCGGCTACCACCGGGTCGACGTGCTGGTCGACGGTGTCTCCCAAGGGCCGGTGACCGAATACACCTTCGCCGGCGTCACCGCCGCTCACACCCTGGCCGCCACCTTCGGGGTCAACCTGTACGCGTTGACGGTGGACTCCGGTCCCCACGGCACGGTGAGCTGCGACTCGCCGGTGGCCCACTTCGCCACCGCCACCTGCACCATCGTCCCGGACCAGGGCTACACGCTCCACACCTTCCTCGACAACGGCGTCGACGAATTCGCGGCCGCCGTCACCGGCCGCTACACCACGCCGCCCCTCGACGGGCCCCGCACCATCGTCGCCACCTTCAAGCTCGGCCTCGCCGGGCCCTGTACCACCTCCGCCGACTGCCACTCCGGCTTCTGTGTCGACGGCGTCTGCTGCGAGTCCGCCTGCACCGGCCAGTGCGAGGCCTGCGCCGTCGCCGGCTCCCCGGGCAGCTGCACGCCGGTGATCGGCGCTCCCCACGGCGCCCGGCTGGCCTGTGCCGGCGACGGCTCGAGCTGCGGCGGCGTTTGCGACGGCGTGCTCACCACCGCCTGTGTCTACCCCGGTGCGGAGACCGTCTGCCGGGCCCCGGCCTGTGAGGCAGGGATCGGCGTCCTGCCGGCGGTCTGTGCCGGCACCGGTGTCTGCCCGCCGGTCCAGACCCAGGACTGCGCGCCGTACGCGTGCGGCCTCGACGCGTGTCTCGGCGACTGCACCGTCGACGCCGATTGCGCCGACGGGAGCTGGTGCTCCGCGGGCGTCTGCGTTCCCGAGCTGCCGCCCGGCCAGGTCTGCGGCGGCGATCACCAGTGCGACACCGGCCACTGCGTCGACGGCGTCTGCTGCGAAACCGCCTGCACCGGGCAGTGCCAGGCCTGCGACGTGGCCGGGGCGGAGGGCACCTGCGTCCCGGTCGACGGCGTGCCCCACGGCGGCCGTCCGGCCTGTGCCTCCGACGGCTCGGTCTGCGACGGTACCTGTGTCGGCGCCGTCTCCGTCACCGCCTGTGTGTATCCGGACGTCTCCTGCCGGGAGGCGAGCTGCACCGACGGCGTCGCCACCCTGCCGGCGACCTGCGACGGGGCCGGGGCCTGCCCGCCGGTCGAGACCATCGCCTGCGGCGAGTACCTCTGCGGTCCCACCGCCTGCCGGGGCGATTGCGCCTCCGACGACGACTGTGTCGAGGGCTTCTGGTGCCTCGCCGGCCTCTGCGCCCCGGAGAAGCAGCCGGGCCAGGCCTGCACCGGCGACAACCAGTGCGGAACCGGCCACTGTGTCGACGGGGTGTGTTGCGACACCGGCTGCGAGGGCCAGTGCCAGGCCTGCGACGTCGGAGGCAGCGTCGGGGTCTGTACGCCGGTGGTGGGCGCGCCCCACGGCGAGCGCCCGTCCTGTGCCTCGGACGGCTCGGTCTGCGGCGGCAGCTGCGACGGCGTCGAGTCCGCCGCCTGCACGTATCCGGGCGTCATCACCTCCTGCCGCGAGCCCTCCTGCACGGCGGGAGTGGCGACCCGGGAGGCGTTCTGCGACGGCGCCGGCGCTTGTCCGCCCGTCCAGACCCAGCCCTGTGGGAACTACGCATGCGGCGCGACGGCCTGCCTCGGCGATTGCGCCTCCGACGCCGACTGCGTGCCGGGAAGCTGGTGCGCGGGTGGCCTCTGCGTCCCGGAGCTGGAGCTCGGCCGGCCCTGCAGCGGGGACAACGAATGCGGGAGCGGCCGGTGTGTCGACGGCCTCTGCTGCGACGCCGTCTGCGACGGCCAGTGCGAGGCGTGTGACGTGGCGGGGAGCGAGGGGCGGTGTGTCGCCGTGACCGGCGCGCCCCACGGCGGCCGGGCCCCGTGCACCACCGACGGTGGCGCTTGCGGCGGTTCGTGCGACGGCGATCACCGGGAGGCCTGTGCCTATCCGGGCACGGAGACCGTCTGCCGGGAGGCGTTCTGCACCGACGGTCGGGCGACGGCAGAGGCCACCTGCGAGGGCACCGGTCGCTGCCCGTCGCCGGCGACGACGATCTGCGAGCCGTACCTTTGCGTCGGGGCCAGCTGCGGCCGGAGCTGCGAGACGGTCTCCGATTGTGCCCCCGACCACCTGTGTATCGAGGGAACTTGCTGGAGCCGGGAGGACTGGGAGAAGGAGCGCGAGGACCGGCTCGGGCGGTACGAGGTGGAGGGCGGAGGCGGTTGCAACTCGGGTGGCGGGTCGCCCGCCTGGATCGCGATCCTGGCGGTGCTCGGCGGTCTCGCTTCGCGGCGGCGGCGCCGGGCGAGCCGGCACCGCTCCTTTCGCGCCCGCCTCGGCGTGATCTTCGTGGCGGCGTCGTCGCTGGCGGCGCCCGCCCTCGCGTCCGCGGCTCCCGCCGACGACGTCGCCATCGAGGTCCAGCGCTTTCAGCCCTCGGGCGGCGCCCGGGACATCCTCGGCGTCGGCTCGGCCCTCACCCCTGGTCACCTGCGCTGGGGCCTCGGTCTCTTCGGCAACTACGCGGCCGCGCCGCTCACGCTCCGGCACCGGAGCGGGCCCGGCGAGGATCTCGAGCTGATCGACCACCAGGGCGGCCTGGACTTCACCGGTTTCATCGGGATCCTCGATCGCTTCGAACTCTCCGTGGCCCTGCCGTTGACCGTGTCCCAGGGCTTCGACAGCGACCGGAGCGGCGGGCTGGTTCCGGCCTTCGACGCCAACGCCACCGAGGGCGGGCTGTCCAGCCTGCGCCTGGTTCCCAAAGCGCGCCTCCTGTCGCTGGGCGACATGCACCTCGCCTTCGCCGCGCCGGTGGTCCTGCCGCTGGGGAGCGGCGCGCCCTACCTCGATCCCGGCGGGCCTTCGGTTCATCCCCGGGCGATCGTCGAGTGGAACCGGGGCGTGCGGGTGGCCGCCAACCTCGGTGTCGCCCTCCGCGGCGAGCGGGATCTCGCCGACCTGGCGTTGGGACCCGCCTTCACCTTCGGGCTGGGCGGCGAGGTACCCCTGGAGATCGCCGGCCTCCGGTTCGACGCGATCGGGACGGTGGTCGGCGAGACCGGCTTCCGGGAGGCCGACGCGGAGGAGACGCCGGTCGAGCTCCTGGTCGGCGGTCGCTGGCGTGGCCCGGCGGGCCTGGCGTTCACCCTCGCCGGTGGGCCGGGTCTGACCACCGGCTACGGCACCCCGGCCTACCGAATCGTCGGCGGCTTTGCCTTCGTCCCGGAGGCCGCGCCGCCTCCGCCGCCCCCGCCGCCGGTGGTGGTCGCGCCCGAGCCCGAGCCCGAGCCGGAACCGGAGCCCGAGCCCGCTCCGCCGCCCCCGCCCTCCGACCGCGATCACGACGGCCTCGCCGACGCCGACGACGGCTGCCCGGACGTGGCCGAGGACTTCGACGGCGACGCCGACGAGGACGGCTGCCCGGAGGAGGCGAAGGTGGTGGTGGTGAAGGACCGCATCGTCATCCTCGACGCCGTGCACTTCGCGGTGGGCAAGGACACCATCCTGCCGGTCTCCCACGTGGTGCTCGAGCAGGTGGCAAAGGTGCTGCGCAACAACCCCGAGGTCCGGATCCGGATCGAGGGACACACCGACTCCACCGGCGGCGCCGACTTCAACCGGAAGCTCTCCGCGCGCCGCGCCCAGTCGGTGCGGAAGTTCCTCGCCGGCGCCGGCGTCACCGAGGACCGCCTCCTCGCCGAGGGCTTCGGCCCCGACCGGCCGGTGGACACCAACGCCACCCCCGAGGGCCGGGCCAAGAACCGGCGCGTGGACTTCGTGATCCTCGAGCAGTAGCCGGGCGAGAGACGCGTTTGGAACACGGGGCCCGGCCGAGTCGCCGGGCCTTCGTGTATCTGGAAGCTGGGGCGCGGCGACGGCGCGGCCCGTCCCGGGGATTGGCGCACCTGTTTGCCTGCCGCGGTGACGCTCGGGAGGGTACCGCCCTCCGGGCAGGGGAGCGCTGGTTCGGCGCGGGGTGGAAAGCCAGCTTCCCCGGCGGCGGCCCGCGATCCGGTGGGCCGGCGGGGGCGGATGGCAGAGCTAGAGGCCGAGGAGGTCCAGCGCCTGATCGCGACGCTCGAGACGCTCGCGGTCCGGCCCAACCTTCCCGACGGCGGCGACCGGGAGGAGGTCGCCGGTCGTCTGCTCGCCGCGATGCGGGCCGGCGCCGAGGCCCTGGCGCGCCTCTCCCGGGAGGAGAAGGTCCCCCCCGGCGCGGCGCCGCCGCCCCTCGAGGAGCGCGCCCGGACCGCGGTCGAGGGCGGCGTGGTCGGCCTGGTCGCCGGCCTCGAC
>JAEZJH010000135.1 GCA_023436385.1 Pseudomonadota bacterium | reverse complement strand
CTCGTCAACAGCGTTCTGCCAGATGGCAGGACGAGTTTCGTCCTCCGCCTCCTGGGCGAGGATTTGAGAGTTTCCGTTTTCCAGGTTCGCAAAGACAATGTCCCACCCATTTCCGGTTTCCGTCTGCCAGACCACCCCCTCCCCCATGACCGCCGGGAAGTCATCTCTCCCGTCTGTCATGAGGACAACTTCAGGAAGGACGTCGCTCCCGGGAACCGACGGCTCGCCGCCGGGCGCGCCGAGCCACTTCTCGGCGGTTCGGAACTTGAGCAGATCCATCGGCCCGCCCTCTTTCAGCAAGCCCAGGTCGATCATCACGCCCCATTCGCCCCAAACATCGAGGCGCCGCGGCTCGAAAACGTCCATGTCCTCCATGAGCGCCACCACCGGGTCCTGCTCCCAGGACGGGTGCTCCGGCGGCCTCGCGCCCCCGAAAACCACCTGCTGAAAACCGGTGGCTGGCTCGATCCCACACCAGTACGCCTTCACCAGCCATTCCGCATTCGGATCGTACCAGCCCGCCGCCTCGGGATAGTACGGCATCACGCCCTTGATGTAGCCCTCATGCTGCAACGGCAGCAGCGGCGGGTTGGGGACGTAGAATGGCGGAGGCGTCGCCCCAGCTCCGGCCAAGAGGGGACACAGCAACAGCGCACCCAGCGGCGATTCTGCGGTTCATGCGAGTCCCTCGACAAAGCCAACGTTTGCCTGAACGGGACTGGAGGCCGCCCGAAACATTCGGTCGGCGCAATCCCGGAGGAGGGCAATCAACGAGCCAGCGGCAACCAAGCTCTCAACTGCGACCTCGCGGTGGGGACCACCCGAGCGTCTTCCGTATCCTTCCCAAGATCGTCTGGCGAACCAGCGCGCTCTCCTCGATCGGTAGGACGGATGCCGAGTGAAAAAGCGGACAGGCAAAATGCAGGTTTCTGCATCTCGTTCCATCTTGGGACAAATTCCAACAAGAGAGCATTTTTCCAGCGGATCGCCGCACCGGGTGTGTTCAACGTCTTCGCTCTTGGCCAACGCGCGAACGAACATGGGGGACCACGCCTACCGCGTCTTCGCCTCGCACCAGCCACGACTGGACCGGGGGCGACTCCGCCAGCGACTTGCCCTGCTCGCCGAACTCTCCACCGCGGCGACGTCGTCGCCACCGCTACATGCCGTCGAATTCGAGCCGCCCGCGGGCCTTCGACGGCCTGCCCATCCTCCGCGACATCCGGACCGGCAGGCCCCGGCGGCGAAACGCCGGATCAGTATTCCGGCTTCGGCTCCCGCATCATCAGCTCGGCCACCGCCTGCCGCGGGTCCTTGCCCTCGTAGAGCACCAGATACACCTGCTCGGTGATCGGGGCCTCGACGCCCAGCTGGCGAGCGAGGTCGCGGGCGGAGCGGGCGGTCTTCACGCCCTCGGCGATGCCGGAGAGGTGGGAGAGGGCCTCCTCGAGCTTCCGGCCGCTGCCGAGTTCGAGGCCCAGGGTGCGGTTCCGGGAGAGGTCGCCGGTGCAGGTGAGGACCAGGTCGCCCAGGCCGGCGAGGCCGGCCAGGGTGAGCGGGTTGGAACCCCGGGCCACGGCGATCCGGGTGATCTCCGCGAGGCCGCGGGTGATCAGGGCGGCGCGGGCGTTGTGACCGTAACCCAGGCCGTCGATCGCCCCGGAGCCGATCGCCATCACGTTCTTCAGGGCGGCGCCCAGCTGCACGCCGATCACGTCGCTGGTGGTGTAGCAGCGGAAGGTGGGGGCGGTGAAGGCGTCCTGGACCTTCTTGGCGAGCCGGGACCAGTTGGCGGCGGCGGTCACCACCGTGGGCGTGCCCTTGACGATCTCCCGGGCGAAGGAGGGCCCGGAGAGCACCGCCAGGTACGGGTGGTAGCGCTCGGGCAGCACGCTCTCGAGGACCTCGGTGGGGACCAGCAGCGTCTCCTCCTCGATGCCCTTGGAGACGGCGACGATCGGCACGCCCACGGGGATGAAGCCGTTGGCCTGGGTAAAGACCTGCCGGGCGGCGTGGGACGGGGTGGCGGAGACCACCAACTCCGCGCCCCGGAACGCCTCCTCGAGGTCGGAGGTGGCCCGCACCGTGGGTGGGAGGGTGGTGCCGGCGAGGAACCGGCGGTTCTCGTGGCCGGAATTCACGTCCCGGACCACGTCGGCCTCCCGGGCCCAGAGCCAGACGTCGTGGCCCCTTCCGCCCAGGACCCATGACAGGCTGGTGCCGAAGGCCCCCGCGCCGATGACCGCCACTCGCATGTCCACCTCGCCGCCGGCGCCGGGCCGGCCTCGGACCGGCACCCGCCCTCTCACGACGGGTGCCAACCCACCACACTACAAGTGATAGCCGCCGGACCGCTAGACGGTGGCCGAGAGGACCTCGGCCTTCTTCTTCTCCCGCCGCAGCCGGAGCTTCTCCCGGAGCGCGGGATCGTGGAGCGCGATCACCTGCGCCGCCAGGAGCGCCGCGTTGGAGGCGCCGCCCTTGCCGATCGCCAAGGTCCCCACCGGGATCCCGGCGGGCATCTGCACCGTGGCCAGGAGCGCGTCGAGGCCGTTCAGCGGGGTGGCGGAGATCGGCACCCCGAACACCGGCACCAGGGTTCCGGCGGCGAGGACGCCGGCGAGATGCGCGGCGGCGCCGGCCCCGGCGACGATCGCCTGGAGACCGCGACCCTCGGCGGCCCGGGCGTAGGCCAGGGTCTCATCCGGCGCCCGGTGGGCGGAGAGGATCCGGACCTCGTAGGGGATGCCCAGCTCCTCGAGCACCTCGCGGGCCCCGTTCATCACCTCGAGATCGCTCTTCGAACCCATCAGCACGCCGACCTTGGGCGTCGTCTCGCTCATCGGTACCTCGTCTTCCCCCCGGGGGAAACCTGGCTCCGGTCGCGCCGGCCCGCCCCCGCGGCCGGCGGCGTCGCTACGGCCGCGGCAGCGGGTGCTCCTTCAGGTACCGCTCCACGCCGCGGGCCACTTCCTGCAGGTTGTCCTGGATCTGCTTCACCAGGAAGGTCTCGATCACCTTCCCGATGGTGCCGGCGAGGAGCCGGGGTACGTGGGGGACCTTCTTGGCGTCGACCACGATCCGGCCGGTGATCCGGATCGCCGTGCGGTTCGGCCCCAGCTCGACGAAGTCGTCGTGGCCCTTGCTGTCCACCGCCTCGCGGAAGGCGTGCGACTCGCTCCGCCAGTCGCAGGTCCAGGTGGGCTCGTCCCAGGTGGCGTAGTCGGTCCAGGAGAGGGCGCCGTCGGTGAGGAGCGAGCGGATCGCCGCCGGCACCTCCCCGCCCCCGTGCCAGACGTTGACCAGCTCCGTCTTCGGCCCCTCGTCCTTCCGGCTCTTCACCTCGATCGCCCGGATGTTCGGGAGATAGGGGACGAGGTCGGCCATCCTGTCGCGATAGACCCGGTAGACGTCGGCCCGGGTCCCCTGCAGCGTCGCTTCGGCGCGAAAGTCCATAACGGCGGCGCAGCCTACCAGAGGCGCCGGAAACCGGGCAGCGCCACCGGGGATTCGCACCCCCGGGGACCGGTTCAGAAGCCGACGCCGACCATCGCCTGTGCCAGCCGGGCGATCAGCTTCCGCCGCACCGCCCGGTAGCAGGCCTCGCGGGCCGCGGGCACCGGCTGGCGGCCCACCTTGCGGGAGGCCACCTCCACCGCCATCCGGATCCGCCGGGCGTCGAGGGCGAACGGTAGGGACCCCTCCCGCCGGAGGAAGAACGCGAGGCCCCGCTCCTCGAGGAGACGGTCGACCACGTCGAGGGTGGCGCGATGGAGGGTGATGTCGATGACGTCGGCCAAGGCTGTCCCTCCCGGATGGATCGGCTCATCCATCCGGCGTGGTCGTCGGGTTCGTGTATCGAGGAGATCGCGGGGCGATACGCCGTTCGGGCCGGCACGCCCCGCGCGCCATGTGTAGGCAAGCTAGCCGAGGGCGCGCGGGCGATCCAATTTTCCGCCGCGTTTCGATCGAAACCGATCGGATCGGCGCGATCCGATCGCCGGAGATCCGATCGCCTTGGATCGGATCCCGGCGCCGACGACGGGAGCGACTACGACTCGCGGAAGTAGGCGGTCGGCGAGGCCTGGGCCACCGGCCACACCGACAGCTCCTCGATCACCACGTGGGGCGGCCGGGTCACCGCGAAGGCGACCACCTCGGCGATGTCGACGGCGGAGAGCGGCTGGAAGCCCCGGTAGACGTTCTTCGCCCGGGCCTTGTCGCCGCCGAAGCGGACCTCGCTGAACTCGGTCTCCACCGCCGCCGGCTCCACCGTGCAGACGCGGACGCCGGTGCCGAGCAGCTCGTGGCGCATCGCCTTGCCGATCGAGCGGACCGCCGCCTTCGAGCCGCAGTAGACCGAGCCCCCGGCGTAGGGCTCGAGGCCGGCGATCGAGCCGACGTTGACGATGGTGCCGCGCTTCCGCGCCACCATCCCGGGCAGGAGCAGCCGGGTGATCCGCAGGAGCCCCATCACGTTGGTCTCGATCATCTCGCGCCAGGGCTCCTCGGGCGCGGAGACCACCGGGTCGGCGCCGAGGGCCTTGCCGGCGTTGTTCACCAGGATCTCGACCTCGCCCGCCTGCTCCACCGCGGCACAGAAGGCGCGGCAGGAGTCGGGGACGGTAACATCGAGGGTGTGGACGCGGACCTCGGCGCCGGGGACCTCAGCGACGATCCGCTCCCGGAGCGCCTCGAGCCGTTCGATCCGGCGGGCGCCGACGAAGAGCCGGCAGCCGAGCCGGGCCAGGGCGATGGCGGTCGCCTCGCCGATTCCGGACGAGGCGCCGGTCACCACCGCGAGCTTTCCTTCGAGGGGTAGGGCCATGGGTTTCCTCCGGGCGGGCACCCTAAACCCGCCCGGCCCCGCGGCGCTACGCCTTCTCGTCGGGCCGTTCCGCGGCGGGCTCGGCCTGCTCCACCTCGATGGTCACCTGTCTCGGTTCGGGACGCCGGCACGCGGCGTCGGGGGCCATTCAGGTCGGCACTCCCATCCGCGGGAGGATCCAGCGCTGTACCGCGATCCAGCCGGCGAGGAAGAGGAGAAGCCAGAGGAGGTCGTTCATGAGCGGTGAGATGCCGGTTCCGGGGGGTGGGATTCAAGCCCCCGAATCCTCGCGGCCCGCCGGCGGCTCCCAGGCCCCGACCCGCCGGTGCGGGACCAGGAGGAAGCCATGTTCGACCGTCCCTACGCGATCACCCGGGTGCTCCCGGCCGTCGACCACGCCACGGCGGTGGCCCGGGTGCGCGAGGCCCTGGCCACCGAGGGGTTCGGCGTCCTCACGGAGATCGACGTGCAGGCCACGCTGGAAAAGAAGCTCGGCGTCGAACGCCGGCCCTACCTGATCCTGGGGGCCTGCAACCCCGTCCTGGCCCACCGGGCCCTCGAGGCGGAGCCGACGATCGGCGTCTTCCTCCCCTGCAACGTCGATGTCTTCGAGGGCGACGGCGGGGAGGTCGTGGTCCAGGCGGTGAACCCGGAGGCGATGTTCCGGCTGGTCGAGACCGAGGGCGTCGCGCCGATCGCCGCGGAGG
>JAEZJH010000122.1 GCA_023436385.1 Pseudomonadota bacterium | reverse complement strand
CCTGGAAGCCACGTCTTCGAGCGCCCCTGGTGCCGGCCGAGCGGTCCGGCTGCTTCACGCGGCGGCGGGGTATTCCCAACGGCGTGTCCCCTTCCTCGTGTTCGTGCTGGTAATGGTGGCCAAGGGTCTGTGGTTGACCCTGACCGTCGACACCGAGCTCGGGCCGTGGCTGTTCCCGGTGTCCGCCGCCGCCGCCGTCGCCGTGGGCGCGCCAGCGTTGCTCCTCCCGGGCCGGTGGCAGCTGGTGGCGCTCCTGGCGGTGGACGCGATCGTCTCGACGCTGTTCCTCGCCGATCACCTCGCCCTCCGCGGCCTGGGCGAGGTGGTCACCGCGGCCTCGCTCCGCTACGCGGGACAGCTGGTCGACGTGGGCGACGAGGTGGCCGACCTCTTCCGCCCGACCGACGGCCTCCTCTTCCTCGACCTGCCGCTCGGGCTCTTCGCCCTGGCGCTGCCGGCCGCGCTCCGCACCCGCTGGCTGGGTCCCTCCACCCTCCGCCACGTCGCCGCCACCGTCGCCATCGCGGTGGCCTTCGTCGCGGTGGTCGAGCGGCTCGACCCGACCCGGAGAGACCAGTTCCGCGGCAACGCCCGGAAGCTCCGGCGCTACGGTCCGATCAACTTCCACGCCGCCGACGTGATGTGGACCGCGTGGACCCACGCGACGCGCCCGGTCCCCTCCCCCGAGGAGCTTCGCGCCATCGGGACCACCCTCGCCGGCCGGCGCTCCCCGGCGGGCGAGCTGGCCGGCGCCGCCCGGGGGCTCAACCTGATCGTGCTCCAGGTCGAGTCGACCCAGGCCTTCGCGCTGCGCCTCCGGCTCGAGGGCGTCCCGGTGATGCCCAACCTCGAACGGCTCGCGGGCGAGAGCCTGGTCTTCGAGGAGTTCTACGAACAGACCGGGATCGGCCGGACCGCCGACGCCGACTTCGTCGTCCACTGCTCGCAGTATCCGCTGCCGAGCGGCGCCGTGTATTACGAATACCCGGAGAACACCTTCCGCTGCCTCCCGGGGATCCTCGCCGGCGCCGGCTACACCACCGCGGCCTTCCAGGGGATCCGCCCCGACTTCTGGAACCTGGGACGGGTCTACCCGCGGCTCGGCTTCCAGCGCTTCGACCACCTCGGCACCTACGTCGACGACGAGCGGATCGGCCTCGGCCTCTCCGACGCCACCTTCCTCCGCCAGACCGCGGCCAAGCTCCGGGAGCTTCCGCAGCCGTTCTACGGCTTCGTGGTCACGCTCTCCTGCCACACGCCGTTCTCCTACCCGGAGATCCCCCGGACCCTGCCGCTGGGCGAGCTCGCCGGCACCAGGGTCGGCGCGTATCTCGACGCGCTTCGCTACACCGATGCGCAGATCGGCCGGTTCGTCGAGGAGCTCGAGGCGGCCGGCCTGCTCGAGCGCTCGCTCCTCGTCATCTACGGCGATCACTTCGGGCTCCGCGTCGGCCGGTCCCCGCTCCTCGCCGACTTCCTGGGGATCGAGCGCGGCGACCAGCCGGCCTGGCTCCGGGTCGAGCGCCGCGTCCCCCTGCTCCTGCGCCTCCCCGGCGGGAAGCACGCCGGGCCGCGCCGGGCGCTGGCGGGGCAGATCGACGTCGCCCCGACCCTCCTCGGCCTCCTCGGGATTCCCACGGGCGAGGCCCCGTTCTTCGGCAGCGATCTCCTGGCCAGCGAAGCAGGCCCGGCGCGTCTCGCCTTCCCCGACGGCACCGCCCTGGGCGACGGGCTGTTCTGGCTTCCCAAGGGCGCGCTCTCCGCCGAACGCGACCGCTGCTTCGACCGGGAGACACACCGGGAGCTCGAGGTCTCGCGATGCACGCCCCTGGCCACCTGGGCCCAAGACGAGCGGAAGGCCGCGGAGACCCTGATCCGGGCGGATCGCCTCCCGCCCGTGGCCGCGACGGGCGACGAGCTGGCGGGCGCCGCCGGCGGCTGATTCGCACCCTCTTTCGGACCGGTTGGGCACCAGCAAGCGAGGAGAGGTTCGCATGGGCATCGCCACCATCAACCCCGCGACCGGCGAGACCGTCCGCACCTTCGAGGAGCTGGACGACGCCGCGCTCGAGGCGAAGCTCGAGGGGGCGCAGACCGCCTTCTCGTCCTGGAAGCGGACGCCGCTCGCGCAGCGGGCGGAGCGGATGGCGAAGGCCGCGGAGCTCCTGCTCGGCGAGAAGGAGCGCTGGGCCCGGCTGATGGTCGAGGAGATGGGCAAGCCGATCGGCGCCGCCCGGGCCGAGGCCGAGAAGTGCGCCCGGGTCTGCCACTACTACGCGGAGCACGCCGCGGAGTACCTGGCCGACACCGCCGTCGACACCGGCGACGGCCGGGCCTTCGTGCGCAACCTGCCGCTGGGCCCGGTGCTGGCGGTGATGCCGTGGAACTTCCCCTTCTGGCAGGCGTTCCGGTTCATCGCCCCCGGGCTGATGGCCGGCAACGTCGGGCTCCTCAAACACGCCTCCAACGTGCCGCAGTGTGCCCTGGCGATCGAGGAGGTCCTCCTCCGGGCCGGCTTCCCGGAGGGCGTCTTCCAGACGCTGCTCGTCGGCCACCGGAAGGCGGCGCGGGTGCTCGAGGATCCCCGGGTGGCCGCCGCCACCCTCACCGGCAGCGAGCATGCCGGGGCGTCGGTGGCAGGGGCCGCGGGCCGGTCGATCAAGAAGACCGTGCTCGAGCTGGGCGGTAGCGATCCCTTCGTGGTGCTGCCGAGCGCCGACCTCGACACGGCGGTGAAGACCGCCGTCGCCGCCCGCAACCTCAACAACGGCCAGTCCTGTATCGCCGCCAAGCGTTTCATCGTCCATCGCGAGGTCTACGAGCGGTTCGAGCGGGGCTTCCTGGCGGAGCTGGCGAAGCTGAAGGTCGGCGATCCGATGGAGGAAGACACGGCCGTCGGCCCGCTGGCCACCAGCGAGATCCGGGAGGGCGTGGCCGAGCAGGTGGACGACGCCGTCGCCAAGGGCGCTCGCCTGCTCGCCGGCGGCCAGCGGATCGGAGACCGGGGCTGGTTCTACGCGCCGACCGTGCTGTCGGAGATCCCCGCGGACGCCCGCGCCCATTCCGAGGAGGTGTTCGGACCGGTGGCGCTGCTGTTCCGGGTGGAGAACCTCGACGAGGCGATCGCGCTCGCCAACGCCTCCGAGTTCGGACTCGGCTCGAGCGTGTGGACGCGCGACGCCTCCGAACAGGAGCGGTGTATCCAGGAGCTCGAGGCCGGGATGACCTTCGTCAACGCGATGGTCGCCTCCGATCCGCGCCTCCCCTTCGGCGGCGTGAAGCGCTCCGGCTACGGCCGCGAGCTCGGCCTCGACGGGATCCTCGAGTTCGTCAACCGCAAGTCGGTCTGGGTCCGGGCGGCGGCGCCGGCCTCCGGCCCGGAGACCGAGTGATCCGCCGACCACCCGAGGCTGCCCCGGGGCCACCCACTCCGCCGCCACGTCCTATACCGGCTGGTCGCTCCGTGACCGGCGCCAGGGCCTCCGGCGCTGCCGGGCCGCCCCCCCGGTGATCGTGTAAGGTCCGGACCGCTCGCGGGACAGAGTGGTCATGGCGCTCGACGA
>JAEZJH010000099.1 GCA_023436385.1 Pseudomonadota bacterium | reverse complement strand
TCCGGGCCCTCGTCCTGCGGCGCGTAGGCGACGGTTATCGCCATCGACAAGCCCGCCGCGATCGTCGTGCCCTCCGGCGGGTACGCGAGGATGTGGAAGTCGGCGTCGTCCGGGTACGCCCCGATCTCGTCGATGTTCAGGTGCGGCGAGCAGGTGTTGATCAAGCGGAGCTGCTGCTCGAGCGAACGGCATCCCGGCGCGATCGTGCCGAAGTCGAGGTGATCCGGCTCGAATCGTAGACACGGCGACTGCGAGGCCCCGCGGATCGGGACCACCCGGTGTGGCTCATTTGGATTCGAGACGTCGAAGTGCAGCTCGCAGGTCTGGTTCACGCCATACACCGTGGGGGCGAAGGTGACCGGCACATGCAGCTCGCCGCCCGGAGGGATCGTGGCGCTGGGGAGCGCGCCGGACGGGAGCGAGAACGCCGGATTGCAGGTCGCCGCCAGGGCCAGGTCCTGGACGACACATACGGCGTCGTTCCGATGGTTTTGGAGACGGATCTCCTGCGTGGCGGAGTCGTCCCGATCGACGATCCCAAACCGGAGGGAGTCCGGGAAGATCGAGAGGTCGCAGGGCGGAAGGACCCGGCCCTCGCCCGAAAGCGCCACCGCGTATGAGGGATTCTGGGCGTTCGAGGCGAAGGTCAGGGTGGCGGTGTCACGGCTGTCGTCGACCGGGTCGTAGGTCACGTCCACGGTGAAGGTCTCCCCCACCGCGTATCCGGCGGACCGGAACCCGCCCCGGACCGTCGCCGCGTATTCGGCGGCCGAAGTGGCGACGTCGGAGACCAACAGCTCCGTGCCCGAGCCGCTGTTCGCACACACCACGGAGCGGGTGGAGGGGAGCCCCTGGGCCACCACGCCGAAGTCGAGCTGACTCGGCGTGCAGGTCAGCGCCGGACCGCCGGCAAAGCCGGTGAGTTGCACGTCGAACCGGACGACGGAGGGATCGTCGGTGATGATCACCAGGCCGCCGCTCTTTCGCCCGCCGGCGTCCTCGGCCACCGGCGAGAAGGAGACGTTGATGGTGGCCGAGCCCTGCCCCGGGATCGACAGGGGATAGGCCGTGGGCGACCAGGTGAAGCGCCTCGGCGACGACGGGTCGAGGGCCACCCCGGTGATCGCGAACGCCTTGGAGGCGGCGTTGGTGCAGACGATCGATCGCTGGACCGAGGTTCCGGGTGCCACGTACCCGAAGTCGAGGGAGTTCGGGGCACAGGAGATGGCATGGTCCAGGCCCGTGCCCATGAGCCGCACTCGTAAGACACGGGCCCCGGCCCCGGTTCGGAGCTCGATTTCCGCCGTCGCCGACCCGACGCGATTGGCGAGGAAAACCACCCCGAAGACCAAGGTCTCGCCGGGGTCCACCAACACCAGGCCCCCGTTGCCCGTGTGGCGATGGGTGAACTGTGCCCGGTCTTGGCCCTGGACCGTGCCGACAACCAACTCGGCTGCGGTGTTGGTCACGTTGGTGCAGGCGACGGAGAGGGTCGCGCTCATGCCCTTTAGAACGTTCCCGAAGTCGAGGCGGTCGGGAGAGCAGGCGAAACCGTTCACCGGTTCGGTTCCGCCGGTGCCGCCCGTTCCACCGGTGCCGCCCGTTCCACCGGTGCCGCCGGCCCCCCCGTCCCCACCCGTGCCGCCGCTCCCGCCGTGGCCGCCGTCACAGACACAGGTGTCGAAGCTCCGGTCGGCCCCGCAGGTCTGCACGCCCTCCGTCCCGTTGGGACACGAGCAGCGCACCTCCTCTCCCGGAACACAGCGCTCCGTCACCCCGGCCGGCGCTCCCGACGAGCAGGCGAGGATCCAGAGTGCGGCGACGGACAGGACCACGCGAAGCAGGGAACCACGCACGGGAGACCTCCGGGAGCGCGAGCGTCTGGGATTCTCGCTGCTTCGCTGCCGGAGGGCCAGCGACCGGCCGACCATTTCTTCCGTTTACGGAGACAGGCCGCACCCCAAGGTGCGCATCCCCGCGGGCGAACGGCGAGGCGGTGCCCAGCGGCGGCCTCGCCCGGCATCTACCGGCGCTTCTCTCCCTGTCCGGTCAGTTCCGGGAACAGCCCCATCGCCGTCAGCCGCGGCTTCAGCTCGCGCTCGTACCGGGAGAGGAACGGCGACCACTTCGCCATCGTCGAGGTGAGCTCGTCGGGATCGAGACAGGTGAGGAAGGCCGGCGTCTTGAAGCCGTGCTCGACCGCGCACTTCTGGTAGATCGCCGGCAGCTCTTTGGCGCACCCGTTCTTCCACCAGTCCGTCTCGCCCAGCGCCGCCGCGATCTTCGCGTCCCGCTCCGGGGCCGCCAGCCCCGTGGTCCGGAGGATGGCCGCGACCTCCTCGTCCGCCTTCGGCCCGTAGAGCGGCAGCGTCTTCAGCTCCTTCCACTCTGCCGCGAGCGCCTCGTACGCCGAGACGTCGATCTCGCTCCCCGTGATCCCGCCCGCCGTCTTCATGCTCTGCGGCAGCGTCTCGAGCAACGACATCGTCATCAGCAGCGACGGCTTCATCCCGATCTGCGTCCGCGCCGTCCGGACACACACCTCCGTCGCGAACTCCCGGACCTCCGTCTCGTACTTCCCCTTGCAGCCCGCGCCCGCGATCATCGCCACGCAAACCACCGCCGCCGCCCACACCCGCGCCCCGGCCGCCCGGGGGGTTCCCATACGCATGCGTCCGTCTCCTCATCCACCCGTCGAATCGTGCGGCCCGGCAGCATAGCAAACGCCTGCGCCGGCCCACACCTCCGCGCTCGCGCCGGCGATCAGTTCCGAAAGACCCTCACCAGGCGCGTATCGTCGAAGATCCCCTGGGGCGAAATGACCGTTTCCGCCGGATCGAACGCCCCGCGCCCCACCCCGAACCGTTCCCGCAGCTTTTGCTGGACCTCGGGTCGGGAGAGGTCGAAGTCCCCCGCCTTCTCCAGCTGCCCGATCCGGATCCCCGCCGTCCGCTCGACCAGCTTGTAGACCAGCTCCGAGCAGTAGAGACGTTCGTCGTCCCACCGGAACTGGAGGTCGTAAGGACGCCCGAGCCACGAGCGCCCGAGCTTCCACATCCGGGCGACGACCTCCG
>JAEZJH010000090.1 GCA_023436385.1 Pseudomonadota bacterium | reverse complement strand
TTGCCGCGGTTACTCGGCGTCGTCCTCGGCGTCGGCGGCGATCGCCGCCTCCGGCTCTTCGGCCGGCGCCGGCGTCGCCTCACCCGGCGCGACCTCCGCGGCGCCGCTCGCGGCGGGCGCCACGCTGGCGTGCTTCAGCTTCACCCGGGCCCGGGGCGGCGGCTGCATCGCCTGCCGGGGCGGCGCGGCGCGAACCGACGAGGCCAGCTGGTCCGCCAGCGAGTCGAGGGCGGCGCCCCACGCGTCCGGATCGGCGGCGGGCGCCCGGGCCTCGTGCCGAACCGCCCACTTGTCGAGGCGGACACGGCTGGCGAGACCGGTGAAGACCACCGCCTCGCCGTCCCGATCCACCGCCAGCGAGGCGACGAACTCGGCATCCGGGCCGGCGGCCTTGCCCTTCCCCTCCCCGGCGACGACCACGGTGCTCAGCCCGGTGCGCGCCAGCGCCTCGCCCCAGAGCTGCCGGCACCGGACGAGATCGTCCTTGCCCACCGCCCGGGCCGTGGCCTGGGCCTCGGCGATCGCCACCGTCTGCGCGGAGGCGGCGGCCGGCAGGAACAGCGCGGCGAGGAGGAGAAACCCGACACGGACGAACATGGCGACCCCGAGGCGAAGAAACCAGCGACGGCGGGAGCCTAGCAGAGCGCGGAACGGTGCCTCAAGCACGCGACCGCCGCCGGATCCGGCGAACCACCCGGTAGGCGACGTACGCCGCCGCGGCGATCCCGATCCCGGTCCAGACCAGCGCGCTGTAGGTCCGAGACAAATCGATCAGCTGGTCGAGGTTCTCGCCCACCGCGAAGCCGGCGGCGAGCAGGAGCGCATTCCACACCCCCGCCGACACCGCCCCCAGGATCATCACCCGACGGAAGGGCATTCCCGACGCGCCGGCGGCGAGGAAGAAGAAGCCGCGGATCCCCGGCAAAAAGCGGTTCACCAGGATGAAGAGATCGCCGTGGCGGCGGTAGCGGGCCTCGAAGACGTGGAGGCGATCGAGGGAGGCCCAGGGGTGCTTCGCGTTTTCCCCGGGGAGGCGGCGCTCGGCGGCGCGGCCCAGGCGCCGGCCGATCCCGTAGTCGATCGCCGCGCCGGCGACGCTGCCGGCGGTGACCACCAGGAAGACCAGCGGGAGGGAGAGCACCCCCTGCACGGCGTAGAACGCCCCGAGCAGGGTGACCGCGTCCCCGGGAAACGGCGGGAACACGTACTCCACCAGGGACGCACCGAACAGGACGAGGAGGGCATACGGCCCGGTCTGCCGGACCACCTCCCAGAGCTCCGCTTCGAGGGCCACGGCCACAGTTTGCCCGCCCGGGCCGTTCGCCGCCACGGGGCCGAACCGGCCGTGACCACTGCCCAACCGCGGCGGTGCCGAGCCCCGGCGGCACTCCCCGGCTGCTGCCCCCGGTCCTTCCCCGGGGCGCGCCGTGCCGGGGCTGGACACGGGCAACCGAGGCCTTGTCGCCCGGGAGGCGGTGCTTATCGTTGCGCAGAATTCACGGAGTTCGGGGGGACGCGTGAGCACGGTCGAATACAAGATCCTGGCAGTGGACGACGATCCGGAGGCCCTCGAGGCGGTGGTCGACCTCCTGCGCGCCGACGGACACGAGGTCCACGCCGCGTCGAGCCTGGAGGAAGCGGAGGAGCTGCTCCACCGCGACTCGTACCACCTGGTGCTCACCGACCTGGTGATGCCCGGCGGGAGCGGCATCGACGTCACCCGGCTCGTCCGGGAGGCGCTCCCGCAGACCAAGGTGGTGGTGGTGACCGGGCGGCCGTCGCTGGCCACCGCGGTGGAGGCGCTGAAGACCGGCGCCGCCGACTACCTGGAGAAGCCGATCGATCCCGCCGCGCTCCGCCGGATGGTGGTGGAGCTGGTGTCCGGCCTTCCCCGGGTGCCGCCGAACCGGCTCCTCTCCATGTCCCGCGAGCCGGCCCCGGCGCCCGCGACGCAGGCGGCAATCCAGCTCCCCATCGGCACCACGATGAAGGAGGCGGAGCGCGAGGTGATCGCCCGGACCCTGGACGCGAACCGCTGGAACAAGAACCGCACCGCCCAGATCCTGGGGATCAGCCGCCGCTCGCTCTACAACAAGCTCGAGCGCTACGCGATCACCCGGCCCGCGGCGCCGATGCCGGGCGCGCTGCCGGCACCGCTGCCGATGCCGGTACCCCCGGCGACGCTCCACGAGCGTGCGCCCGAGGTCGCGCACCCGGAGCCGTTCGCGCGCCGCGCGCAGGTCGGCGGCTGATCAGAAGTCCCGCGTCCAGAACAGGTCCACGCCGCCCACGGCGTGGTCGCCGTACGAGCTCTCCAGTGTCCAGCGCGGTGCCAGCTGGTACTCGACCCGGACCTCGTTCTGGTTGCGGCGGGGGTCTTCCTCTTCGGTGAAGGTCCGCTGGTAGCCGACGTAGATCCGGTCGGTGACGTAGCTGCCGGCCTCGAGCTTCGAGCCCTCGAAGACGCCCTCCTCGCCGGCCTGGAAGGAGAGGACGTCGACCGGGAGCTTGGCGGCGATTCCCTTCTTCAGCTGGTCGCTCATCAGCGCGCCGATCGCCGACGCCGCGCCGGAGGCCTCGGCCACGCCGCCGCCGCCGCGCTTCAACTGTGGCCGACCGGTGGCGAGGAGCGTGGCGATCTCCGCCTCCGTCATCACCGGCTCGGAGCGAAGCGCCAGCACCGGGTTCTCCACGGTCCCGCCGAGGTGGACGGTGACCTTGGCGTAGGACGAGGGATGGGCCGCCACCACGTCGAGCCGCGGGTTCCCCGGGGCCTCCCGGCCGCCGTAGATCACCCGGCCCCGCTCCACCTCGAAGCGGCGGTTCATCACCACCAGGTGGCCGTCCACCGTCTCCACCTTGCCGGAGAGGGAGAAGGCCGCCGGCGTGGCCAGCAGGCGGAGATCGACCCCGGTTCGGAGCGAGACGTCGGCGCCGGCCACCACCAGGGGCCGCTTGGTCTTCACCTCGAGCTCCACCCCGGCGGCGTCCCAGGCCGAGGGCGTCCGGGCGACCGGAGCGGCGTCCCGGGCGGCCCGGTTCCGGGCGGCCTCGCGATCCTCGCCCCCGCGCGCGACCACGAAGTCGGGGTGATCGTCGAGGGCCTGGATGGTCTTCGACGGCGTGTTGGGTAGGCTCACCTCGCCGCGGGTGATCTCGAGGGCGCCGGCGAGCTTGGCGCCGGTGACGGTGCCGGTGAGGCGGGCGTCGGCGTCGAGCCAGGCCCGGAGGACGTCGCTCGCCACCAGGCCGAAGTTCCGCGCCACCAGCTTCACGTCGAGCGCGAACGGTCCGCCGGGGCTGGTGCGCACCGCGCCGCCCGTGCCTTCGAAGGTCCCGGTGGAGGAGGCGGTGAGGCGCCGCAGGGAGAAGCGATCGGCCTCGAAGGTGACGCCGAGGTTGACATTCCGGAGGTCGCCCAGGTTGGTGTAGCCGAGCCGGCCGTCGACGAGATCGACCGTGCCCACCAGGTCCGGGGTCGGGGCCTTGCCGCGGATCTGAAGATTGGCGTCGAGGTGGCCCTCGAGCTGCCGGATGTCCGGGTGGAGCGGCGCGAGGAAGCCGAGATCCAGGCGGTTCGCCACCAGGACGAGATCGAGGGGCGCATCGACGAGGGCGGCCAGGGCGCCGCCTTGAATCCCGGCGAGGCCCAGATCCGCGTCCCACTTCCCGGCCAGCCGGGCGTTGCCGCCGGTGGCGCCCTCCACCGCCGCCTCGACGGTCAGCTTCCGCTCCGCGTAGGCGCCCTCGATCGCCACGCGCCCCAGGGAGTTCCGCTCCTGGCGAAGCCCCTCGCCCCGGAGCGCGAGGCGCACCTCCGGCGCCGCGGCGGTGCCGCCCACGGTGGCCGCGAGCGCCGCCTTGCCGCCGTAGCCCGGGGGCATTCCGAGGAGCCCGGCGAGGACCGCCACGTCGACGCCGTCGGCGTCGATCCGGCCCTCGAGCGACGCGGTCTCCCAGCGCTCGGCGATCCGCTCGGCGGGCATCGCCACCACGAGCGAGGCCTTCCCCAGCTCGACGTTGCCGGTCCGGGCGGCGAGCTCCACGTGGGTCCGCTCGTCCTCCGCGGCGAAGGAGACGTCGGCGTCCACCGCCTGCCGGCCGGCGCCGGAGACGAGACCGCGGACGAGGAGGCGGCCCGTGCCCCGGGGTCGCTCCGTGG
>JAEZJH010000077.1 GCA_023436385.1 Pseudomonadota bacterium | reverse complement strand
CCGGCCGGTGGAGCGCGAGATGGATGCGCTCGCCGCCATCGACCTCGAGACCGAACCCAAGTTCCAGGTGGCCGGGGTGGCGCTCCGGGCGATCGCCGAGCGCCCCTGGCTCGGCATCGGGTCCGGCGCCTTCGAGACGGCGCATCCGAAGTGGCTCGCGGGGCCGATTCGGACCGCCTACACCCATGCGGAGAACGAGGCGCTGGAAGCCGTGGCCGGGCTCGGCCTGCCGCTCGGCCTGGCGCTGATCGTCGCGGTGCTGTGGGCGTTCGTGCAGCTCCTCCGCCGGGCCCGCACCTCCTGGGAGGAGGCCGGTGCCGCGGCGGCGGCCCTGGCGCTCCTGCTCCAGGGGATGGTCGACTTCGCCCTCCACTTCGCCGCGGGGTTCCTGCTCTTCGCCCTCCTCGCCACCCGGCCGAGCCGGCGGCGGGGTTGGCTCCGGATCCGCTTGCCGCGGACCACGGCCCTCGGCGCCGGGGCGGCGGCGCTGGCGGCGGTGGTGGGGCTGGGCGCGCTGGCCTGGCCGGGGCTGGAGGCGGAGACGGCCCGGCTCGAGGCCCGGGCGGCCGATGTGTCGGTTTCACTGGATGCGTTCGAGGCGGACGCGGCCGCGTTCCAGGCGAGACATCCGCAGGACTACCTCCCCTGCCAGCTCCTCGCCGCCAAGGCGCTCGCCGTCGATGAGCCGCTGCGGGCGCTGCCGGCGCTCGCCTGTGCCGCGGAGCGGAACCCCACCTCCGGCCGCGTGCACGCGCTCACCGGAGACGTGTTCGCCCGGCTCGGACGCAGGTCCCAGGCGCTGGTCGAGTACCGGATGGCCGCGGACCGCGAGTTTCCCACCGTGGACCGGGTGCTCGCCCGCTGGCCGGAGCCGGCGGCGATCCGCGACGCGGCGCCGACCGAGCCGGGTCCGGCGGCGACCGCCGCCGCGCTGCTGGAGAAGTTCGGCCGGATCGAGGACGCGGTGGCGGTGGCGGAGTCGGCGGTGGAGTTGACGCCGATCGGTCTCCTCGGCGACCCGGCGGCGGCGGCGCAGTTGAACCGGCGCGAGGTCGCGCGGCTGGCCAACCTGACCAGCACGCTCCACCGGCTGTATGCCAAACAGGAGCGCCACGAGGACGCCCGGGCCCTGGGCGCGAGCCTGCGGGCGGCGTTGCCGGAGACGGCACAGGGCTGGGCCCTCGAGGCCTCCGCGCTTGCGCGCCTCGAGCGGTTCGACGAGGCCCGGGAGCTGTATGCGCAGGGGCTCGCCCGGCTCCCCGGGGACGCCGAGCTGGTGTTCGCCCTCGCCTACTTCGAGCTGGCCCGGAAGGAGCCCGAGGCGGCGCTGAAGGCCCTGGACCGGCTCCCCCTCGACGCGCCGATCTGGCACCGGATCCACCGCCATTCATTGCGCGCCAACGCCTTCCGGGCGCTCAAGGCCGACGAGCGGGCCCGGGACGAGCTGCGGCTCGCCCTCCGGCTCCGGCCGGACGACAAGTGGCTCCATTTCGCCCTCGCCGACGTGTATCTGGCGCTCGACCGACTGGACGAGGCGACCGCGGAGTTGCGCCCGTATCCGGACGAGCCCGCCGCGCAGCGTCTCGCGGAGCGGATCGAGAAGCGGCGGGCGGCGCTCGAGGCCGAGCAGCGGAAGGCCCGGAGCCTCCGGTTCCTGGGCACCGACCTCGACGGCCGCCGCTGACGCCGAATCGTCGCCGGATGTGTGCGCAGGCCCGCCTTCCGTCCGACCGGGCGGGCGATCGCCGGGCGCCCGCTGGCCGCGGGGCCGTGCTACCGTCCGCTGCGGCCCGTGGCTGGGCCCGGGAGACGCGATGAAGCGTGCGCTGATCACCGGCATCACCGGGCAGGACGGCTCCTATCTGACGGAGCTGCTCCTCGCGAAGGGCTACGAGGTCTGGGGGATCATCCGGCGGTCGTCGACCTTCAACACCGACCGGATCGACCACCTCTACCAGGACCCCCACGAGCCCGACGTCCGCCTGCACCTGGTCTACGGCGACCTCAACGACGCCTCGTCGCTCAACAAGATCCTGCGCACGGTGCGGCCGGACGAGATCTACAACCTGGGCGCCCAGTCGCACGTGCGGGTCAGCTTCGACGTCCCCGAATACACCGCGGAGGTCACCGGGGTGGGCACGGTGCGGCTCCTCGAGGCGGTCCGGGATTCGGGGCTCTCGCCGCGCTTCTACCAGGCCTCCTCGTCGGAACTCTTCGGCAAGGTCCGCGAGGTGCCGCAGCGGGAGACCACGCCCTTCTACCCGAGGAGCCCGTATGCGTGCGCCAAGGCGTATGCGTACTACATCACGGTGAACTACCGGGAGTCCTACGGGCTCCACGCCTCCAACGGCATCCTCTTCAACCACGAGTCGCCGCGGCGGGGCGAAACCTTCGTCACCCGCAAGATCACCCGGGCCCTGGCCCGCATCCGCCTCGGCCTCCAGGACAAGCTGTTTCTGGGCAACCTCGACGCCAAGCGCGACTGGGGCTACGCCGGCGACTACGTCGAGGCGATGTGGCAGATGCTCCAGCAGCCGGAAGCCGACGACTACGTGATCGCCACCGGCGAGACGCACTCGGTGCGCGAGTTCCTCGAGGCGGCCTTCTCCTACGCCGGCCTCGACTGGCAGAAGCACGTGGAGATCGACCCCCGCTACTTCCGGCCGGCGGAGGTCGATCTCCTGGTCGGCGACGCCACCAAGGCCCGGGAGCGGCTCGGCTGGGAGCCTCGGGTGCGCTTCGAGGAACTGGTGCGGCGGATGGTCGACGCCGACTTCGCCCTCGCCCGGCGCGAGCGCTTCGGCACCGCCGCCGAGCCGGAGGCCGAGGACGGGGTGGCGGCCCGGCTCCGGGCGATCGGGAAGGAGTGGTAGCGGTGGGCTTCTGGGAGGGAAAGCGCGTCGCCGTCACCGGCGGCGCCGGCTTTCTGGGCTCGTACGTGGTCGAGGGGCTCCGGCGCCGCGGCGTCGCGCCGGTGGTGATCCGGAGCCGGGACTACGACCTGGTGGACGGGTCGGCGGTACGGCGGATGTATCGCGACCTCCGGCCGGACCTGGTGCTGCATCTCGCCGCGGTGGTGGGCGGCATCGGCGCCAACCGCGAGAACCCCGGGCGCTTCTTCCACGACAACCTGGTGATGGGGGTGCAGCTGATCGAGGAGGGCCGGAAGGCCGGCGTGGGGAAGTTCGTGCAGGTGGGGACCGTCTGCGCGTATCCGAAACACACGCCGGTGCCCTTCCGCGAGGACGACCTCTGGAACGGGTATCCGGAGGAGACCAACGCGCCCTATGGGATCGCCAAGAAAGCGCTCTTGGTGCAGCTCCAGGCGTATCGGGAGCAATACGGTTTCCCGGGGATCTACTTGCTCCCGGTGAACCTGTATGGCCCGCGGGACAACTTCGAACCGGCCTCCAGTCACGTGATCCCGGCGCTGATCCGCAAGGCGGTGGAGGCGGCGGAGGCGGGCGCGCCGGAGCTGGTGGTCTGGGGCGACGGCTCCCCCACCCGCGAGTTCCTCCACGCCGCCGACGCCGCGGAAGGCCTCCTCCTCGCCGCCGAGCACTACGACGGCGCCGACCCGGTCAACCTGGGTTCGGGCGAGGAGCACTCGATCGCCGAGCTGGCCGGGCTGGTGGCGCGCGCCTGCGGGTTCACCGGGCGGCTCGTCTTCGATCCCTCTTACCCCAACGGCCAGCCGCGCCGCCGCCTCGATACCTCGCGGGCAGCGCGGTGTTTCGGGTTCCGGGGGCGGATCCCCTTCGCCGAGGGGCTCCGGGAGACGGTGGCCTGGTACCGCGCCGAACGCGCCGCCGGCCGGATCCGCTGAAGCGCCCGGCTACTCCGGCAGGCGGCCGACGGCGAAGAGGCTCATGCCCACCGGCGGCTCGCCGAGGCGGGCCTCGGCGCGGGCCAGGGTGGGGGCGAGCCGGTCGTAGACCTGGAGCTGGAGCCGCGGGACCTCGCGGCGGCGGAGGATCCGGCCGTTGAGCCACCAGCCGGGGATGCCCACCGCGTTCATCCATTCGAGCCGTTCCACCTTGTATCCGGCGGAGGCGAGGGCCTTCTCCAGCGTGTGTTTGTCGTAGCGGCGGTGGTGGCCGACGGCGGCGTCGATCGCGCCGAACAACTCCTGGAGCGCCGGGACCACCAGCACCACCGTGCCGCCGGGACGGAGCACCCGGGCGAAGCGGCGGAGGGCGCCGGCGTCGTCGGGGATGTGTTCGAGGACGTTGGAGAGCACCACCGAGTCGAGGCGCCGCTCCGCCAGCGGGAGGAGGTCCTCGTCGCGGCCGGCGTCGCCGTGGATCACCTCGACGTTGGGCAGCCCGGCAAAGCGGTTCCGCAGGCGCTCGACGTAGAGCCGCTCGGGCTCGAGGGCGATGAGGAGTTCGCGATCGACGAGGTGCCGGGAGATCGTCCCCAGGCCCGCGCCCACCTCGAGCACCCGCGCCCCCAGGTGTGGCTTGATTTTATCGGCGAGCCAGCGGGCGTAGGCCGGCGCCGTCTCCATGTTCCGGAGGGTCTTGTGTCCCTCGTGGCGGCCCTCGTATTCGTCGGAGAGGGCGTAGCGGGCCAGGGTGGCGGCGGCGGTGGCGGCGGTGGACGGGGTGAGCGTCTGCCGGCCCCGGGCCACCGGAACCTCGACCACCCGGTAGCCGACGGCGCCGAGCTTGGCGGTCAGCTCCGCGTCGACGCCGTCGCCGGTGCTGGTGATGTCGAGGGCCTCGACCACCGCCCGGCGGAACGCCTTGGGGCCGTGGAGATCGCTGACCTCGACGTGGTGCACGGCGCGGGCGAGGCCGGCGAGGGTGCGGCGGGCCACCTCCTGCCCGGTCTGCACCGGATCGATCAGGGCCATCGCGGCGCGCTCGGCGAACGAGACCCGCTCCCCCTCCCGTCCCGTCGACCGGCGGCGGCCGTAGACGGCGTCGGCCCGTCGCTCGCGGAGCGGGGCGAGGATCGCGTCGAGGTCCCGGGGATCGTGGTCGTCGTCGAGGACGGCGACGAAGGGCGCCGCCGGATCGGCGAGGAGGGCCCGGCGGACGCCGGCCCGGAAGGCGGCGCCGCGGCCGGAGGCGATCGACAACAGCTCGAGACGCTCGTGGGCGGCGCCGGCGACCAGGTCGAGGAAGTCGCGGCTCCCCACCCGATCGACGGCGATCACGCGCGACACGTCGTCCCGTGCCAGCGCTCGCTGGATCGAGGTGAGCAGGGAGGCGCCGCCGGCGCGGGCGAGTAGGACCAGGAGGAGGTCGCGCATTCCGTCGCAGGGTAGAGGAGCGGCGGCGAGGGCTCAAGGCCCGGGTCGGAACGCCGCGAAGGCGGGCGGGCCGAGGTGCGCTCCGCGTGAAACCGGGTGAGACGGGCGGGCTCGGTTGGCCGTCCCGGGCGGCCTCGGGGGGGCTCCGACCGGTTCGGGGAGGGGTCCCAAGCAGCCGATGGTGGACATTCCCGCCCGGACGGTTGCCACTGGTCGGGCCGCCCGACTAGCGTCGGACCCCTCGATTAGGGGGAGGGAAGATGCGCGGTTCGGTCGCGTTCCTGGCGGCTGGCCTGCTAGCCGCGGCGTACCTGGGCGCCTGCACGGGCGCCGAGGACGACTGCGGCTCCGACGCCGACTGCCCGGCCGGTTCTCGATGCGTGAAGAATGGGGAGCACCGGGTGTGCCTGGAGGACGGGGGCGCGTGCCCGGACGGCGACGCCGACGGGGACGGGGCCTGCGACGGCGGTGACAATTGCCCCGCCGCGCCCAACCCCGGGCAGGAGGACGGGGACGGCGACGGGGCCGGGGACGTCTGCGACCCCTGCCCGGCGGACCCGGCCGACGACGTCGACGGGGACGGGCGCTGCGCGGAGGGGGACAACTGCCCGGCGGCGGCCAACCCGGGGCAGGAGGACGCCGACGGCGACGGGGCGGGCGACGCGTGCGACCCGTGCCCGGCCGATCCCGCGGACGACGCGGACGGGGACGGGGTCTGCGGGGACGCCGACAACTGCCCGGCGGTGGCCAACCCGGGGCAGGAGGACGCCGACGGCGACCTGGTGGGAGACGCCTGCGACAACTGCCCCCGCGATAAGAACCCGGACCAGGAGGAGACCGACGGGGACGGGGTGGCGGACGCCTGCGACAACTGCCCGTTCACGTCGAACGCCGGGCAGGGGGACCTCGACGGCGACGGGCGGGGTGATGTTTGCGACCCCGACGTGGACGGAGATGGCGCGCTGGAGGAGCTCGATTGCGCGCCCCGGGACGCGGCGGTGTATCCGGGGGCGCCGGACCCGTGCGACGGGGTGGACACCGACTGTGTGCCGGGGCGGTGTGCGCTGGGGTTCGATCCGGCGGCGGAGGGCTGGGCGGTGCGGGACGTCACCTGCGCGCCGGGGACGCGGATGTGTGCGGTGGCGCTCCGCGGCGCCGGCGAGGCCGGGCGGGTGGTGACGCTGGGGTTCGCCGGACAGCCGGAGACGCTAGGGACGATTGCGGTGGAGGGGGTGCGGGGGGTGGCGATCGATCCGCGGCATGCGTCGGGGCCCATGGTGTGGGCCGTGCTAGAGGCCAGGCTGCTGGGGCTTGAGGCCGACGGGGAACTGGTGTTCGAGCTGGTTCCGGAGGCTCAGCCACTTGCGGGGCAGGTCTTCACCTCGCCTTTTGGGACACCTTCGGTCGCGCTCTATTCCGTTGATTCCAAGTTCCAATATTGGAACTCGCTGAACATCGAAGGAGAGCATCCCGCAAGCCATCCGGTCCAATGCAGCGAATCCTCGGTGCACTGCAAGGCCGTCAGTCTATCGGAGCTGACGGATGGCCAAAGCCCGCTTCGATGGAAATCCACCCAGTCTGTCGCTGCCCACCACAACTCCATCGCCGCGGACGCCCGTGTATACGTCTCTTTTAGTGACGACACACGCGTTGCGGTTGCATTCCTATCTGTAAATGGCGTTCTGCAGACCCGGTCTGGCCTCCTGAGCCTAGGACCGTCGAGCGAATCTGGAGCGCTGCTCTCGCTAACACCAGACGGCAGCCATTTGTACGCGGTCAGCCAGGGAGCCGCTTTTGTGGTCGCCACTGCAAACGAGATTCTCGGTCATACCTCGACAGCGTTCGGTTTATCGGCCTGCCCCACCGCCCTCCTCGCCCGCGACACGGACCTCCTCGTCGCCTCCCACTGCGACGGCGGGGATCCCGAACTGATCACCCTTCCACTCACCGACGGCCTGCCCGACGCCACCGCCGCGGTCCACACGCCGCTCCCGGGCTGCGTGCCGCTCCGCATGGTCGAGAGCCCGCAAATCGGGTCCGACGGCGCCGACGCGGTGCTGCTCGGCTGCCACGACACTGCCACCGTCCTCGTGCTGGGACGCGACTGATCCACGCTTCCGGGGGAAGCCATGGTTCGCCTCCTCTCCCTCGCCGCCGCCATGGCGGCGGCCGCGCTCCTGGTCGGGTGTTCGGACACCTGCGAA
>JAEZJH010000550.1 GCA_023436385.1 Pseudomonadota bacterium | reverse complement strand
GCGTAGGGCAGCTCCAGGGGATCGGTCATCACCACCTTGTGCCGGGGGTACTGGGTGACGGTGCCGCCCATGGTCCCCTGCTCGAGCACGCGCACGGTCCGGCCGGCCTGCCGGAGCGCGGCAGCGGCGGCCAGGCCCGCCGGGCCGGCCCCGACGATCGCCACGTCCACCCCGTCGGCCGGCGGGGCTCCGCCCCCGATCACCTGGAGCGCCACGTTTCCCGTGGCGGCGGTCCGGGCGGCAGCGGCGGGGAGGGCGAGGAGCTGGTCGAGCCGCGCCGCCACCTGCAGCCCCTGGACGACCGCGTTGCGGATCAGCCCCATCCCGCCCAGCTCGCCGACGATGTGCACGCCGGGCCGGTTCGACTCGAAGAACGGGTCGACCTCCGGCAGGTCGACGCCGCGCTCGGCGGTGCCGAAGACCAGGCGGATCGCGCCCACCGGGCACTCGGCGGCGCAGCGCCCGTGGCCGATGCAGTTGGCGGCGTGGACTAGACGCGCCGCCCCACCGACGACGCCGAGGATGTCGCCCTCGGGGCAGGCCTGGATGCAGGAGAGGCTGCCGATACAGACGTCGGTGTCGATCACCGGGTGGAGCGACGGCGGCACGTGGAGCTGCTTCTCCACGTTGCGGTGCCACGCCTCGGTGTCCCGGCGCTGCCGCCGCCGGCGCCGGAGGAGCAGGGCGCCGGAGCCGGCGAGGAGGAGGAGGGCGAGGGCGACCAGCGCCAGGAGGTCGAGATCCATGGGGACGAGTGCGGCCCGGCCCGCCGGAGGCGGGCAGCAGGTTGGCGAAATCGTCCCTCGGAGGTGGGGCGCGGGGCCATTGGCCCCGCGCCTCTGTTCGGCTCCGGACGCGCCGTCCTCCGGCCGCGGTTACGGCTCCGGGCAGTCGATCGCGCCGAAATCCGCGGCCCGGTAGGCGGTCGGGCGGGCCGCGGCGCCGTCGCGCCACATCACCCCGGTGGTCAGGCGGAAGGTGCAGCCGGCCGCGAGGTCCAGGGTGTCGGCGAGGGTCTCCGGGACGCGGAGGAGCAGGTCCTCCGTGGCGGTGGTCATCCCCGCGGTGGTGAACTGCGACTCGGAGAAGCCGTCCGTCTCCGGGCCGCGGGTCACCAGGGTCCCCTCGAGGGCGATCAGCTCCGCCTCGTAGCCGGCGAGGTTCGAGACCAGGTCGCCGGCGGCGCCGAGATCCTGGACGAACGGCGCCAGCGGGGTCCCGCGGTCCAGCTCCGACCAGCCGTCGACGGCAACCACCTCCACCAGGCCGGCGGCGTTGACCGCCTTCTCGGTGACGCGGAACGAGACCCGGGCTCCTGCCACGGGGACGGGGGAGAGCTCGATCGGGGCGATGGCGACGAAGACCGCCGGTCCGGCGGCGTCGGCCTGGACGAAGAAGCCGGCGTCCTCCTGGTCTCCGGCGGGCCGGATGTAGGTCACCAGCGCGCCGTCCACCTTCAGGTCGAGGGAGGCGCTGGTCGGCGCGTTCCGCACGGCCTGGACCTGGAGGGAGACGGTGGTCCAGCAGGCGTCGTCGAAGCAGCTCTGGCCGTCGCCGCAGTCGTCGTCGGTCCGACAGGCCACGCACCGGTCGGTCCGGTCGCTGCAATACGGCGTGGTCCCGCCGCAGTCGTCGTCGGTGAAGCAGCCCAGGCAGTAGTGTCCAGTCGGCTCGCAGCGCGGGAGCGAGGCGGGGCAGTCCTCGTCGAGGAGACAACCGACACACGCCCCCAGGCCGCCGGCGGCGCCGACGTCGCAGACCGGCCACGGCTCCTCGCAGCCCTCGTTGGCGTCGTTGCAGACCACGCACTCCTTCCGCGCCACGTCGCAGAACCGTTCGGCCGGGCAGTCGCCGCCGTCGAGACACGCCACACAGGCTCCGCCGGCGACGGAGGTGTCGCAGTGCGGGGTCGGGATGGCACAGCCGGTGCCGTCGGCGGTGCAGGTGACACAGGCGCCGCCGGGGACGGAGGTGTCGCAGAACGCGGGAGCGGTGCAGCCGGCGGTGGGGAGGCAGGTGACACAGGTGCCGCCGGGGACGGAGGTGTCGCAGAACTGCGGCGCCTCGCAGCCGCCGACGACGGTGCAGGTGACGCAGCGGCCGCCGGGGATGGAGCGATCGCACACCTGGTCGTCGGCGCACCCGGTGCCGTCGGCGGCGCAGGTGACACATTCGCCGCCCTTGATCGAGAGGTCGCACAAGAGCGGCGCGTCGCAGCCCTCCTCGGCCGTGCAGGCCACGCACTTGCCGTCCTTGCAGATCGGCGTGTCGCCGGAGCAGCCCTCCGTCTCGGTGCAGCCGACGCAGGTGTGGCTCTGGGGATCGCAGACCTCCGACCCGTCGCAGTCGGCGGTGGTGCGGCAGCCGATGCAGACGCCTTTGCCGCCGTCGGCGTCGGGATCGCAGAACGGTGTGGCGCCGCGGCAGCCGTCCCGGGCCGTACAGGTCTTGCAGGTGCCGACGGTCATGTCGCAGACCGGCGTCGGATCGGCACAGGCCGGCTCGCAGGCCACCAGGTCGGACTGGCAGCGGCCGCCGACACACTTCTCGCCGGCGTCACAGTCCGCCGCCGTGGTGCACTCGTTCTTGCTTCCCTCCGACTCGCCGCCGCAGGCGCCCAGCACCAGGATCAGTGCCGCGGTGACTCCCACTCGATGTCCGAACATTCGGGCCTCCTCCCCGGGAAAGAGCGCAGTCTAGCGCCCGGCGGGAGCGGCTGTCCTCTCGGTCGCTCCGCTCCGCGCCCTCGGCCCTGCGAACGCGCGCTCGCCGACACGAAAGAATTGGACGCACGTGAAATGTGCGAAAACGGACAGGTATACCGATCGCCCCAAATGGTGAGGAGGGCTCTGGTGCGCGCGAACGACCCCTCGGCGAGGAACGGCTAGCATCCCGGCAAACCACACCGGATGCCGACCATGTCGCGTCTCTTCCCGGGCCCGTTCGCGTTGATCCTCCTGATCCTCTCGGCCTGCGGGGAGGCGCCCTCCGCCGGGGTCCGCTGCGGAAACGGGAAGCTCGACTCCGGGGAGGCCTGCGACAGGGGCAAGGAGAACAGCGACCTGGTCCCCGGGGCCTGCCGTTCCGATTGCACCCCCGCCGGTTGCGGCGACGGCGTGATCGATCCCGGGGAGGAATGCGACGACGGCCCGGACAACAGCGACCAACGCTCCCCGGCTTGCCGCACGACGTGCCTAAGGAGCGGCTGCGGCGACGGGATCCGCGAGGAGGGCGAGGGCTGTGACGACGGCGCCGCCAACAGCGACGTCCAGCCCGGAGCCTGCCGGACGACCTGCGTTCCCCCGGGGTGCGGGGACGGCGTGGTCGATCCCGGCGAGGAGTGCGACGACGGCGAGGCCAACGGCGACGCGGTCCCGGGCGCCTGTAAGACCAACTGCCTGCGCTCCACCTGCGGCGACGGCGTCGTCGATCCCGGGGAGGAGTGCGACGACGGGGAGGCCAACGACGACCTCGCTCCCGAGGCCTGCCGCACCACCTGCCGGCGCCCCCACTGCGGCGACGGTGTGATCGGCCCGGGCGAAAGTTGCGACGACGGCCCGGAGAACAGCGACACCGCTCCGGACGCCTGCCGCCGGACCTGTGTTCCGGCGAGCTGCGGGGACGGCACGGTCGACGGCGGTGAGGGCTGCGACGACGGTCCGGGAAACAGCGACACCCTTCCCGATGCCTGCCGGTCGAGCTGCCTGCTTCCCACCTGCGGGGATGGCGTCGTCGACCTCGGGGAAGAGTGCGACGACGGCGTGCCGCTGGGCGACGACGGCTGCTCGCGGCATTGTCGGGTGCAGGCGCCGGAGGTCTGCATCCCGGCCGGCGAGTGGAGCGACGACGTCCCCGTCCTCGATCTCCGGGAGGTCGGGGAGCCGCACGGGACCGGGTTCGTCGTCACCTCCTCCCTGCTGGTGAGTGGAGCCGACGCGGCCACCCACGCCTGTGGTTCGAACCGGGCGGCCTTCTTCGCCTACCGGATTCCGGTGGCCGGGGATCTCGTCGCCGAGCTGGAGCTGGAAACGGAGGACCGGGGCGTCCTGGGAGTCTGGCGGTCCTGCACCGCGGCTCCGGTGGTCTGCGAGAAGGCGCCGCTGGGCTCGGAGACGGTGCGCGTGATCGTCCCCGACGTCTCGCCCAACCTCGGGGTGGTCTTCCTCGAGGTGACCCGGACCAGCGACTGGATTTACGAGGGCCACTTCGTGCTGCGGGTGGATGTCCGCCCGCACCTCGCGGCGGGTGCCGCCTGCACGGTGGACGGCTGGCTCGGGCGCTGCGATCCGGGCCAGAACCTGACCTGCGGCGATCCCGACGGCGGCGGCACGGGAACCTGCGTCCCGTTGCTGGGCGAGGGCGACGCCTGCGATCCGGCCGGCCTCGCCGACCGGTGCGGTCCTCCGCTCGCCTGCCGCGAGGGCCGCTGCGGTCCGTCGTGCGGCGACGGCCGACGCCAATCCTGGGAGGAGTGCGACGACGGCAACCAATTCGAGGGGGATACGTGCTCGCCCGAATGTATCGGGCAGCCGACCAACTGCGCGGGCCCCTTCGATCTCAACTCCACCTGGGACCCGCAGGCCCACCGGGCGGAGTGGCTCGGGGATACCTCCCGGTCGGAGCACACATTGGGCGGGATGTGTGGCGCGGGGTCGGCGTGGCCGGACCAAGTCGCCGTCTTCGTCGCGCCGGAGACGGGCCGTTATCACCTCTCGGTGGTCACGCCGGAGACGGCGAGGTGGCTGGTGAGCCTGGCCGTGCTCGAGACCTGCGACCAGATGGCCCTCCCGGTCGCCTGCGGGACCACCACGAGTTGGGTCGACCGGTCGGTCTCCTTCGATCTCGTCGCCGGGCAACGGATCTTCGCGGTGGTGGATGCCGCCGGCGGCGGGGACGGCGGCGATCCCGCGAAGCACCGCGGTCCCTTCACCCTCACCCTGATCGGCGAGAGCTGCGGAAACGGCGTGGTCGAGGGCGGGGAGGAGTGCGACGACGGGAACGGGTCGGGCGGCGACCGATGCCTCGCCGACTGCACCCTCCCCGGCGACGACTGCAGCACTCCGTATCCCTTACCGCCGCCGGATGCCCGGGGGATCTCGGAGTGGCACGGCTCGCCCGCGTACTACCGCCCGGGTTCGCCCCCGTCCTGCGGCAGCACCTCGCCCCCGGACGCCGTCGCCTTGTTCACCGCGCCGGTGGCGGGTCGGTACTCGTTCGCGCTGATCGAGGGAGGTTTGGCCCTCGGTCTGCGCCCCGGAAGCTGTACCGGGGGGACGGAGCTGGCCTGCGGGCAAAGGTCGGTCTTGGATCCCCTGGCCCTCGAGGCCACGCTGGCGGCAGGCGAGCGAATCTGGATCTTCGTCTCCTCCACCGACCCATTCCTCCTGCAGGTCCGGCGGATGGTCTGCGGGGACGGGGTGGTGGCCCCGCCGGAGGAGTGCGACGACGGCAACACCGTTCCCGGGGACGCCTGCGACGCGGACTGCCGGCTCGTTCCCGTGGCGGAGGTGGAGCCCAACGACCTCCGGTCGCAGGCCCAGGTCGTGCCGATGGACGTGGCGGTGGCGGGGACCCTCACCCCCGGGGACCGCGACTACCTGGCGGTGGACCTGGTGGCGGGGTCCGTCTACACCATCCGCACCTTCTTCGGTGCCTACGGCTCCTGTCTCCGGCCCGAGGGAACCGCTCTGGCGCTCTGGCTCTACGGGCCCGACGGGGACCTGGTCGATCGCCGGGAGGCCTCGAGCCCATGCCGGACCCTGGTCCACGTGGCCCGGACCTCCGGTCGGCACTTCCTCCGGCTCGACGAGGCCGGGGCCGAGGTCTCGTATTTCCTGGACATCCGCCGCCGGTAATTCGGAGCCCCCATGAAGCCGCGCGTCCTGTTCCTGGTCGCCGTGGTCGCCGCCTCGATCGGCTGCAACAACTCCTCCGTGTCGGGCGCCCGCCCTCGCTGCGGCGATGGCCACGTCGATCCCGGCGAGGCCTGCGACGACGGATCGGCCAACGCCGCGCTTCCCGACGCCTGCCGGGAGAACTGCCTGCGTCCGACCTGCGGTGACGGGATCCGGGACACCGGCGAGGAGTGCGACGAGGGCACCGGCAACTCCGACGAACGCCCCGGCGCCTGCCGGAGCGGCTGCGTCGCCGCCCACTGCGGCGACGGCGTCGAGGACGAGGGGGAGGAGTGTGACGACGGCGCCGGCAACTCCGACGAACGCCCCGGCGCCTGTCGTTCGAGTTGCCTCCGGGCCCACTGCGGCGACGGCGTCGAGGACGAGGGGGAGGAGTGCGACGACGGCGCCGGCAACAGCGACGTATTGCCGGACGCCTGCCGGACCTCCTGCTCGCCGGCCTCCTGCGGCGATGGTGTCTTGGATCTAGGCGAGACCTGCGACGACGGCCCCGCCAACAGCGACGTGGAGGCGAACCGGTGCCGCTCCGACTGCACCCCCTCCCGGTGCGGCGACGGCGTCCGGGACGCCGGTGAGGGCTGTGACGCGGGCGCCGCCAACGACGACCGGCGGCCCGGCGCGTGTCGGACCGGCTGCGTCGTTCCCCGCTGCGGAGACGGGGTGACCGATCCCGGCGAGGAGTGCGACGCGGGCGAGGAGGCCAGCGACACGGCGCCCGACACTTGCCGTACCACCTGTGTCCGGCCGAGCTGCGGAGACGGCGTCGTCGATGGCGAGGCCGGCGAGACGTGCGACGACGCCGACGACGACCGCTTCGACGGTTGCCACGAGTGTGTCTTCCACGTCGACTACTGCCAGTGGGAGTCGGAGAGGCCGGTCGACGCCACCGGGGGAGCGCCCTGGAGCGGCGAGGAGTTGCTCCTCGAAGACACCCTGGTCGGCGCCGCGAACCGCCAGGGCCTCCCTTGCGTCCAGGGCGGCCCCGTCGATCGGTTGTTCGCGCTCCCCATCCCACGGGCCGGCAATCTGGTGGTGCGGGTCCGGAGCGTCGACGGGGGCTTCACGCCGGCGGTGGGAATCCGCCCCGAGTGCGCTCGCGGCTCGCTCGCCTGTGTGCAGGCGCCCGGTCCCGGTGAGGAGGCGGTGGCGGTCGCCGGCGTGACGCCCGCGGACCAGATCCGCTGGTTCGTGGTGGAGGCCGCCGCCGGCGCACCCGGGCCGTTCGAGGTCCGGCTCGAGATCGTCCCGACGCTTCCCCCCGGGGCCGCCTGCGCTGGCGACGAGACCGCCGGAAGCTGCGCCGAGGGGTTGGTCTGCCACGACCCCGACGCCGACGGGTTGGGCAGCTGCGTCCGACTCCTGCCCGTCGGGGAGGACTGCGATCCACCGGAGCGCTTCGGCGTTTGCACAACCGGCCTCTGCGTCTGCGAGGTCGCCGGTTGCACGACCGGCACCTGTCGGTCGACCTGCGGCGACGAGGTGATCCAGCCCTGGGAGGAGTGCGACGACGGCGAGGTCCTCGGCGCCGACAACTGCACGCCGGAGTGCCTCCTGGCCGGCAGGAGCTGCGAGACGCCGTTCCGGTTGGACCTGGAGCCGGGGCCCGACGGCCGCTACCAGTGGGAGGCAGACACCACGATCGGCGCCGCGACCTTCACCGCCAGCTGTGGCCACACCGGGGAGAGCCCGGAGCTGTATGGCGCGTTCACCGCGCCGTCGTCGGGCGACTGGGTGTTCCGGCTGGAGGTGCCCAGAACCTACAAACTCGATCCCCTCTGGGCCCCGGTGCTGTCGGTCGTCGGCGGGAGCTGCGCCTCGAGGAGCGAGCGGGCCTGCGCCGATTCTTCCGCCGGCATGCCCACCGTCCGCTTGAGGCTGGCCCAGGGGGAGACGGTCTGGCCGATCGTCGACGGCGACACCCAGGAGTTCTCCGCCCACGGCCCCTTTTCGCTGGCGGTGCAGCGGGTGACCTGCGGCGACGGGGTGGTCGGCCTGGGAGAGGAGTGCGACGACGGAAACAGCGCCGACGACGACAACTGCCGTTCCGACTGCAGCTCCGCCGGGACGAGTTGCACCAACCCCTGGACGCTGGCGTGGGACGGGTCACGCCGGGAGGCCGTCTGGTCGGGATGGCTCTCCCGGGGAACCACCGACTTCGGCTCGAGCTGCGGCTACGAGACGAACCAGGATCTGATCGCGCGTTTCGTGGCCCCGACCGCCGGGCGGTACTCCTTCGTGCAGACGGGAGACAGGAGCACCGGGACCGCCCTCTCGCTCCGGAACGGCGCCGCCTGTACGACGGCCACCGAGCTGGCCTGCCGGCACCACGTGCATTCCGGCAGCCCCCGGGTCCTAGTCCGGGAGCTGGCCGCCGGGGAAGTGGTCTGGGTGGTGCTCGAGCAGCTATGGAAGTTGCCGCCGGAGACGGGGGCGTTCACGCTCCGGGTGAAGCCGCTGGTGTGCGGCGACGGCGAAGCGGTCTTGCCGGAAGAGTGCGACGACGGAAACCCGGTGGCCGGGGACGGCTGCTCGTCCACCTGTACCCTGGAAGCGGCGGAGAGCGAGCCGAACAACCTGCTCGGCCAGGCGGATCCCGTGGGGCCAACCGGCCTCGTCACCGGACGCATCGGTGCCGACGTGGATCCGGACTGGTTTGCGTTTTCGGCGATCGCCGGCCTCGAATACACCTTCCGGCTCTACGCCGGGATGGTCGGAGGCTGCGTCGATCCGGACGGTTCCGGTATACCGGGCCTCGACCTGGAGCTCTTCGACGACCACGGGCAACC
>JAEZJH010000536.1 GCA_023436385.1 Pseudomonadota bacterium | reverse complement strand
ATCAAGACCACCGAGCGGAACGGCCAGGTGGTCGGCGTCGGGCAAGTCCACGACGACGACGAGGTGATGATCATCACCAACCAGGGCACGCTGATCCGGATGGCGGTGAGCGAGATCAGCGTGATCGGCCGCAACACCCAGGGCGTCCGCCTGATCACCCTCGACTCCAAGGAGGAGCGGGTGGCCGGGGTGGCGCGGCTCGCCGACGTCGGCAAGGGCGCGGACGACCTGGCCGGAGCCCCGGCGGAGAACGGCGGGGAACCCGAGGCCGGGCCGGCCGGCGACGAGACGCCGGAGTCCTGACCGGTGCGGCGCCGGACCGTGGTCGGCGCCGCCTGCGCCGGCGCCGCGCTGGGCGCGGGGATCCTCGGGTGGGCGATCCCCACCACCGGCTCGCGCCTCGAGGAGGCCCGGGCCCTGACCCTGGAGCGGCAGGTCCCCGAGGCGATCGCCGCCTACCGGGAGGTGCTCGCCTCCCTCGATCCCGCCGACGCCTCCGGGCGCCGGGAGCGGGTGGAGGCGCTGGCGCGGCTGGGCGACCTCCTCTACCTCCACGCCGGCGAGCCGGCGGCGGCCGCCGACGCCTACCGGCGGCTGATCCTCGAGGCGCCCACCAACCGGGAGGCCTGGAAGGCCCGGGAGAAGCTGGCCGACATCGCCCGGCACCACCTCCGGGATCTGCCGGAGGCGATCGCCCACGAGCAGGCGCTGGCGGCGTCGGGGCAGGCGGGCGCCGATCGGTTCGGCTACCGCGCCGCCAAGGGCTACCTCGAGCTCCGGGAGTACGCGCAGTGCCGGCGGGAGGCCCGGGCCCTCGCCGACGGGACGCCGGAGAGCGAGTGGGCCGACGACGCGCTGTTCCTCGTCGCCACCGCCTGGCAGCTCGAGGGTGACCGCCGGAAGGCGCTGGAGACCTTCCGGGAGATCGCCGCCCGCTTCCCGGGGACGGAGGCGGCCGCCCGGGCGCTCCACGGGGTGGGCGGGGAGCAGGTGGCGCTGGGAGAGTTCGAGGCGGCGCTCGGCACCTACCTCGAGGTCCTCCCGGTGCACCCGGAACCGGAGCGGGTGCAACCCGACATTGCCCGGGCGCGGCGGCTCGCCGCCGCCGCCCGGCTGGCCAAGGAACGCGAGGGCGGGCTCGAGGCCCACCTCGCCCGATAGAGAGGACGGAAGGCGTGAAGCGCACGAGGAGCTCGGAGCTGTTCGCGAGGGCGAAGGACCTGATGCCGGGGGGCGTGAACTCGCCGGTCCGGGCCTTCCGCGGGGTGGGCGGCGACCCGGTGTGGTTCGACCGCGGCGAGGGGGCTTGGCTCACCGACACCGACGGAAATCGATACATCGATTACGTCGGCTCCTGGGGCCCGCTCCTCTTCGGCCATGCGTACCGGCCGGTGATCGACGCGGTGGTGGCCGCCGCCGCCCGGGGGACCAGCTTTGGTGCGCCGCACGAGGGCGAGATCCTCCTCGCCGAGGAGATCGTCGCCGCGGTCCCCTCGGTGGAGAAGGTCCGACTGGTCTCGTCCGGCACCGAGGCGACGATGGCGGCGATCCGCCTCGCCCGCGGGGCCACCGGCCGCGACCGGATCCTCAAGTTCGAGGGCTGCTACCACGGGGCGAGCGACTCGCTCCTGGTGAAGGCCGGGTCGGGGGTGGAGACCCTCGGCCTCCCCGACTCGCCGGGCGTCCCGGCGGAGCTGGCGAAGCACACCCTGACCCTCCCCTACAACGACGAGGAGCGGCTCCGGGCCTTCTTCGACCAGCACGGCGACACCATCGCGGGCGCGATCATCGAGCCGATCGTCGGGAACATGGGCGTCCTGCCGCCGAAGCCCGGCTTCCTCCGGGCGCTCCGGGAGGTTACGGAGAAGCACGGCACGGTGTTCATCTGCGACGAGGTGATGACCGGCTTCCGGGTGGCCCGGGGCGGGGCCCAGTCGCTCTACGGGATCCGGCCCGACCTCTCCACCTTCGGCAAGGTGATCGGCGGCGGCTTGCCGGTGGGCGCCTACGGCGGCCGGCGGGAGCTGATGGCCAAGATCGCGCCGGAGGGCCCGATCTACCAGGCGGGCACGCTCTCCGGTAACCCGCTGGCAGTGGCCGGCGGCCTGGCGATGCTCCGGGCCCTCGCCGACGGGACGGTCTACGAGCGGCTCGAGGCATCCTCCGCGCGGATCGCCGACGGGATGGCCAAGGCGGCCGCCGACGCCGGGATCCCGGTGCGGGTGAACCGGGTCGGCTCGATGTTCACGGTCTTCTTCGCCGACGGCGAGGTGTTCGACTACGCCACCGCGAAGAAATCCGATACGGCGCGGTTCGGGCGCTTCTACCACGAGCTGCTCGACCGCGGCGTGTATCTCCCGCCGTCGCAGTTCGAGGCCGCGTTCGTCTCCGCCGCCCACGGGGAGCGGGAGATCGAACACACGATCTCCGCCGCCCGGGAGGCGATGACCACGATCGCGAAGTAATCGGCGGGAGGGGAGCCGGCGGGGGACCGCCGGCCCCGCGACCGGGCGAGCCCCGGGCCGGTGAACCCCGGCCCGGCCGGCCCGACGGCAGGGCTACTAATCGCCGGCGAGCCGCGTGCCCGCCGACCGCTCCAACTCGGCGATCCGGGTGCGGAGCTTCTCGCCGAACTTGGCGTCCAGGGCGGTGAAGACCGCGGTGCCGGCCTCGCCCTGGCAGCGGCCGCGCATCCCCTCGAGGACCCGGCAGGCGCTCTCCACTCGCTCGAGCGCGGCGATCGACGCCGCCAGATCGACCCGGTTGAGCTCGACCCCCTCGCCCCGGCACACGGGGGCGTGGACCGAGGCCTTCTGGCAGAGCAACTGGGTGGCGTGCTGCTTCAGGCTCTCCGGCGCCTCCGCCGCGCCGAGGAGGTCGATCAGCGTGCCCTCGTCGGCGTCGGGGCCGTAGACCCTGGGCACCCAGCGCATCCCGGGCTTCTGCTCGTAGAGCTTGGCCTTCGCCGGGCCGGGGAGCGCCTCGAGGGCCCGGACCACGGCGCCGTATTCGCCGGCATCGTACCGGGCGAGCGCGGCCCGCTCGCGGATCCCCTCGACCGCATTCCGGGCAGCCGAGGCCTCGGGGCGGGCCGGCCACGTGCGCTGCACCTCTTCGAGCATGGTCAGGGCCTCGTCGAACTGCCCCTGATCGGCCAGGTGCATGGCCTCGGAGAGACGGTCGGCGGGGGTGGTGCAGCCAACGGCCAGCCCGAGCAGCGGAACGGCCAGCCACGCCGGAAACACGAGACGGCGGATCATGGGGCCTCCAGAGCGACGCCACGCGGCGCGAAATTCGCGGGCACCGTAAGTGTCCCGCCGCGCCTCTTCGCCAGGCAACGCGTGGACACCATCCGTTCAACTTCGGTCAGTCACCGAACGGATGCGGGCCGGGCGATGCCGTTGCGGCACCGCCCTGGAGCCGGGCACGGGGCCGGGGGCCCGCTTGTCGTGCCGAGAGAGGCCTTGAAAGTCCGGGGGATGGGCCCGGGAGCTACCGCCGGCTGGATCGGGCGGGCCGGGCGGCGGGCCGCCGGCGCCGGGAGGTCGCCCGGGCGGGTGGATGCCGCTCCGGATCGAAGCTCGAAGGCAGGAAGGCGACGGGCAGGACCTTGAGGAGCGCGGCGAAGAGGATCATCCCGCCGGGCGCGGCGATGATCGCCAGCTGCGGGACCACCTTGGCGACGTCGATCAGCTGTTCCGGGGCCTTGGCCCGCTCCTCCGGCGTCAGCCGGGCGCCCCGCGCCGCCTTGCCGAGGAGCAGGCCCAGTTCGCCGGTCTCCTTCAGCTCGAGCTGGATGCGATCCCAGTTGTCGGCCAGCTCGACGGCGATCCGATCGATCAGGGCCATGGAGACGGCCTGGCCGGCGCCGAGGACCTCGAAGGCGTCGAGGATGTCGTCGGGATCGCTGAAGTAGTCGGCGATCGCCGCCTCGATCGCCGCCACCTGCTCGACGGAAATCTCGAAGGTGGCGGCCAGCTCCCGGAGGTAGGCCGCCTCCTCCGCGTCGACGCGGCCGTCGACGATCGCCGCGAGATGCACCTGCTCGAGGAGGAAGCGCCGGAGCGGTCGGGCGCGGATGCGCTTCGCCAGCTCGGCGGGGCCCGGCGGTCGGTCGATGGCGGCACGGACCTGGCGCACCAGGCGCCGCGGCAGCCCGAGCTTCCCCAGCTCCCGGTTCACCGCGCGGCGTGCCTCCTCGCCCGCCGGGTGGTAGCGGGAGGAGAGGCCGAGGATCGCCTGGAGGAGCGCCGCCCGGGAGGTCGAGCGGGCCCGGAAGAGGCGCCGGGCCAGCTCCGGCCGGAAGCGGTTTCGGCCGTACCAGTCGATGGCCAGGCGGCCCACGGTCCGGGCCTCGCCGAAGACGATCCCGTTGTGGAGCGGCAGGTCGAAGGAGGTCTCGCCGGTAACCAGGGGGATGCGTTCGACGAGGACGCGTTCGAGCTGCTCCTGGAGCCGATCGATGGGGAGCGGCGACCGGGCCAGCGCGCGCTCGTGGACGTCCTCGGCGAGGTCGACGTCCCCGGCCGCCGAGGCGAGGAACATCGTCAGCTCGGCGGCGGCGGTGGTGGGATCGAAGGGGATGTTGAAGATGCGGGCGACGTCGAGGGCGAGGAAACACTCGCCGGAGATCCCCGCGAAGAAGAGGGCCTCGGCGCGATCGAGCCGGCGGCCGGCGGAGACGCGGGCGGGTAGCTTCGGCGAGCCGTAGAGCAGGCCGGAGCGGCGGAGCTCCTGGTCGAGGTGGTCCCGGGCCCGGCGCTCGGGGGAAGCGGGAGCGGTCCCCTCGCCGCGGATCGAGGGCGTGAGCCGGGAGCGGGCCCGATCCGGCGAATAGCCGGCGAGGATGCGCTCGAGGAGTTCGCCGAACCAACCCTGCTGACCGAGATCCATGGCTCCGTCGCGTCGCCCGCCGTGCTGCTCCGCCCCCCGGAGCCCGCCGCCGCGACGGCCACTCGTAACCCGGGAGGCCCCGTGGATCAACCGCCCGGGGCCCGGTAATGCGCGATCCGCGATACCTGTCGATGGCTCGCTCGCCTGGTTTTCCCTGCCGATCGCTAGGGAAACAGCGGGGCGCCGGTGAGGCCGGCGGTCTCGGGGAGACGCAGCGCCGCGTTGGCGGCCTGGATCGCCTGGCCGCTCGCGCCCTTCACCAGGTTGTCGAGGGCGGTGACCACGATCAGCC
>JAEZJH010000533.1 GCA_023436385.1 Pseudomonadota bacterium | reverse complement strand
CCGGTGGGCCGGCCGGGTTCCGGGCCCCACGGACGGCTCCGAACCGATTTCCCTGCGCCCGGGCGAGGGCCTGGGCAGCTACCTCCGCCGCCGGGGCGCGATCTCCTACGAGCACCTGGTGGCCGCCCTCGCCTGGCAGCAGCGTGGTCGGCCGCGGATCGGCGAGCTGGCCGTTCGCTGGGGCTGGTTGACGCCGGCCCAGGTGCAGCAGGTCCTCGCCTCGCGCCGGTGCGCGCCCCGCTTCGCCGAACGGGCGGTGGAGCTGGGCCTGCTCACGCCCTTCCGGGCCCGAACCCTGCTCCGCTTCCAGCAGTCCCGGCAGCGGCGCCTGGGCGACTACTTCGTCGAGCAGGGAGTGCTGCCCCGGGCCGAAGTGGAGCGGCTCGCCGCCGCCCACAAGGCCGGTGCGCCGGGTGCGGAGGTCCGGGTCGCCACGCCCGTTTCCTGCCGCACCGCGTCGCGAGCGTGAACCAAGCGACGGCCCCGCCACGGCCGGGTGGCCTGCCTCGCGGCAGGACCGCCCGCACCCCTTGCTACGTTTTCCCCCTCCCGACCGCGTGCCGGCCCCGGCGCGTCCGGCCGGGGGTCCGCCTGTATCCGATACACGCGAACCGGGGGAAGCGATGACGCTGCGCGAAGGGGAACGAGTCGACGAGTCGATGTGGCATCCGTCCGAGGAGGTGATCGGCGCCGCCACGGTGCGGAACTACGAGGCGCTCCGCAGCCGGGCCCTCGAGGATCCCCTGGCGTTCTGGGAGCGCGAGGCCGAGACGCTCTTCTGGCACCGGCGCTGGGACCGGGTCCTCGACGGGGAGAACGCGCCGTTCTACCGCTGGTTCGTCGGCGCCCGGACCAACATCGTCGCCAACGCCCTCGACCGCCACCTCGTCTCCGCCACCCGCAACAAGCTCGCCTACATCTGGGAGGGCGAGGACGGCACGGTCCGCACGGTCTCCTACTGGGCGCTCAACCGCGAGGTCTGCCAGTTCGCCAACGTGTTGAAGAGCATGGGCGTCCAGAAGGGCGACCGGGTCACGATCTACCTCCCGCGGATCCTCGAGCTGCCGATCGCCATGCTCGCCTGCGCCAAGATCGGCGCGGTGCACTCGGTGGTCTACGGCGGCTTCTCCGTGGAGTCGCTGAACGAGCGCATCCAGGACTCCGAGTCGAAGGTCCTGATCACCGCCGACGGCGGCTACCTCCGCGGGAAGGTGGTGCCGTTGAAGCGGATCGCCGACGAGGCGCTCCAGCGGGCGGGCACGGTCGAGCACGTGATCGTGGTCCGGCGCACCCACGAGCCGGTCAACATGGAGACCGGCCGCGACTACTTCTACGACGAGCTGATGAACCTCCCGATCGCCCGGAGCTGGAACCGCTGCGCGACGGAGGAGCTGGACGCCGGCGACCCGCTGTTCATCCTCTACACCTCCGGCACCACCGGAAAGCCGAAGGGGATCGTCCACGCCCACGGCGGCTACCAGGTCGGCGTCGCCGCCACGCTGAAGTACGCCTTCGACCTGAAGAGCGAGGACCGCTGGTGGTGCGCCGCGGATCCCGGCTGGATCACCGGCCACAGCTACATCGTCTACGGGCCGCTGATGCTCGGGGCCACCAGCGTGATCTACGAGGGCGCGCCGACCCATCCGTACCCGGATCGCTGGTGGAAGATCGTCGAGAAGTACGGGGTCAACGTGCTCTACACCGCGCCCACCGCCATCCGCGGCCTGATGCGCTTCGGCGAGGCCTGGGCGGCGCGCCACGACCTCTCCACCCTGCGGCTCCTGGGCTCGGTGGGCGAGCCGATCAACCCCGAGGCCTGGCGCTGGTTCCACCGGGTGATCGGCGGCGGCCGCTGCCCGATCATCGATACCTGGTGGCAGACGGAGACGGGCGCCTTCCTGATCGCGCCCGCCCCGGTGACGCCGCTGAAGCCCGGCTCCGCCACCCGGCCGATCCCGGGGATCCGGGCGGAGATCGTCGACGACGCCGGCCGGCCGGTGAAGCCGGGCGAGGAGGGGAAGCTGGTGATCACCACCCCCTGGCCGGCGATGATGCAGGGCATCTACAAGGACCCGGCCCGCTACCGCGAGCAGTACTGGGCGCCGTTCCCCGGGAAGTACTTCACCGGCGACTCGGCCCGGGTCGACGAGGACGGGTACTTCTGGATCATCGGCCGGGTCGACGACGTCATCAAGGTGAGCGGCTACCGGCTGGGGACCGCGGAGATCGAGAGCGCGCTGGTGAGCCACCCGGCGGTCTCCGAGGCGGCGGCGATCGGCCTGCCCCACGAGGTGAAGGGGAACGCCATCCGCGCCTACGTGACCCTCCGGGCCGGCCACGCGCCGTCGCACGAGCTGGCGGAGGAGCTCACCGCCCACGTGGCCCGGGAGATCGGCCCGATCGCCCGGCCGGAGAAGATCGAGTTCGCGGACGTGCTCCCGAAGACCCGGTCCGGGAAGATCATGCGCCGGGTGCTGAAGGCCCGGGCCCTCGGCCAGCCGGAGGGGGACGTCTCGACACTGGAGGACTGACCGGGCGCGATGGCCGGCGAAGGCGTGGCCCCGACGAGCAACCAGGCTACCCCCTTCGGCGCCGCGGGCCCTTGCGGGCGGAGGCGGAGGAGGCGATACAGGCGCGGTGACCCTGCTCCGCGCCGCCAACCTCCGCCTCACCTTCGGCTCCCGCACCCTCTTCGACGAGCTGACCCTCACCCTCGACGAGGGCGAGCGCGTCGGCCTGATCGGTCCGAACGGCTCCGGCAAGTCGACGCTGATGAAGATCCTCGCCGGCGCGATCGCGCCGGACCGGGGGGAGCTGCAGCTCCGGCGCGGCGCCACGGTCGAGTACCTGCCGCAGGAACCCCAGTTCCCCGAGGGCGCCACCGTGGCCTCCGAGCTGTCGGTGGCCCGGGGCCCGCTGCGCGAGGCCCTCGACGCCCACGCCGCCCTCTCCGCCCGGCTGGCCGAGGCGCCCGACGGCGAGGATCACGACAAGCTCCTCGCCGAGCTGGGCGCCCTCGCCGACCGGATCGAGGGCCTCGGCGGCTGGGACACCGAGCACGAGGCGAAGACCCTCCTCGACAAGCTGGGCGTGCCCGACTGGGATCGGCCGATCGCCGAGCTCTCCGGCGGCACCCGGAAACGCGTCGCGATCGCCCGGGCGCTGCTCGCCCGGCCGAGCCTGCTCCTCCTCGACGAGCCCCCCAACCACCTCGACGCCGACACCGTCGACTGGCTCGAGGAGGCCCTCGACGCCCGGGAGGGCGCCCTCCTCCTCGTCACCCACGACCGGTACTTCCTCGACGACCTGGTGGACCGGATCGTGGAGATCCAGCCGGGCGGCGGGGTGGTCTCCTATCCCGGCAACTACGAGGCCTACCTCGCCCAGAAGATCGCCGCCGACGAGGAGGCGAAGCGGCAGCGACACAAGCGGGATCGCTGGATCGCCCAGGAGGTGGCCTGGCTCCGGCGCGGCGTCGAGGCCCGCCGCACCAAGTCCAAGGCGCGGATCGAGCGGGCCCAGAAGCTGATGGCGGAGAAGGGGATCGCCGCGCCGAAGAAGGCGGCCCTGCAGCTCGCCGCCGCGCCGATGCTGGGCGACATCGTCCTCGAGGCCGAGCACGCCTCGAAGCGCTTCGGCGAGCGGACCATCTTCGAGGACGTCACCCTGCAGGTGCGGAAGGGCGAGCGGTTGGGGATCGTCGGCCGGAACGGCGTGGGCAAGACCACGCTGCTCCGCGTGCTGCTCGGCGAGCTGCCGCCGGACGCCGGGACGCTGGTGGTGGGCGGCCGGACCAAGGTGGCCTACTACGACCAGGCCCGGGCCTCCCTCGACCCGGAGGCCACCGTCTACGAGGCGGCGTCGGACGGAGAGGACTTCGTCGAGCTGGGCGACCGGAAGGTGCCGCTCCGCGACTACCTCGACGACCTCCTCTTCCCGGTGCCAATGCAGAAGATGCAGGTGAAGGCGCTCTCCGGCGGCGAGCGAAACCGCCTGCTCCTCGCCCGCCTCTTCCTCCAGGGCGCGAACCTCCTGGTCCTCGACGAGCCGACCAACGACCTCGACATCGTCACCCTGAACATCCTCGAGGGCCTGCTCCTCGACTTCCCGGGGAGCGTCCTCCTCGTCACCCACGACCGCTACTTCCTCGACAAGGTGGCCACCTCGATCCTCGCCCTCGAGGGCGACGGGAAGGTGATCCGCTACCCCGGGAACTACGAGACCTACTCGACGCTGAAGGCCCAGTCCGCCGCCCGCGCCCGGACGGAGGCCGCCGCCGCTTCACCGCCGGGGAAGGCGCCGCCTTCCCCCTCCGCTCGGCCGCCGGCGCCGAAGGAGAAGAAGGGCCTCTCGTACAAGGAGAAGAAGGAGCTCGAGGGGATGGAGGCGGCGATCGAGGAGGCCGAGGCGCGGAAGGCCGAGGCCGAGGTGCTCCTCGCCGATCCGTCGGTCTACGCCGACGCGTCCCGTGTCCCCGCGCTCTCCGCCGCGCTCGAGGCGGCCACCGGGGAGGTGGACCGCCTCTACGCCCGCTGGCAGGAGCTGCAGGAGCGAGCCGGCTGACGAGCCGCCGCGTCAGACGAACGGATTGTGGGGCGGCGGGTCTCCCTCGATCATTCCCACGGTGATGCGGTCGGCCTTCCGCAGGTCTTCCTCCTCGAACGGCAGCAGGTCCTGGCCCGCCGTGACCCAGAGGTCGCCGGCCGAGTGGATCACCAGGAACGGCCCCTCGACGAACACCGACGCGGCCCCCTGGAAGACGAACTGCGTGTAGTCGGGCTCGAAGTCATCCGCGATCGTCGGAAGCTCGGGCACCTTGGGGCTGCCGTCGACCGCGTCGACGACGATGTGGACCTGACCCTTGCCGCGGTAGGGCGCCTCTTCGTCGTTCAGCGCGATCGTCACCTCGTCGCTGCTCCGGGTCCGGATGACCAGCGGATCGGTGGACCTCACCTGCGCACACTTGATCCAGTACTCTCGCATCGCTCCCCTCTCCCTCCGTCCAGGACTCGCCCTTCGGCCCCCCCTGGACCTCGATTGGCCTTGGTCCGAGCCGGCATCGCTGCCGTCGAACGCTAGAAATAGAGCACAAACGAGCCGCCGGTGGCCAGTCCGCCCAGGGACCGGGAAGCCGCGGACGCGGCCTCGGGCACGGAAGCGCCGTCGCCCAGCAAACGGTAGAAGGTCGTGGAGAACTCCGCCGCCGCCTCGTCCTCGATCGCGTCGAAGGAGGCGATCACCGCGCTCGCCCCGGCCTCCAGGAAGGCCCAGGGGAGACCGGAGGCATCGTTCTCCAGGTCCTCCGGCAGGCCTGCCGTGCTGCACGCGGAGAGCACCACGATTGGGGCAGCGTCCTGGAGATCCAGGCCCAGGACCTCCGCGACGCCGAGGTGCCCCTCCTCCCCCGCGAGCGCGAGGTACGACGATGGACCGTGGCCCCGGCGCGCGATCCCGTGCACGGCGAAGTGCAGGAGCGTTGCTCCGGCGACGTGCTCCCCGACTGCCGCCGGCGTGGCCTCGGCCCCACGAAGCTGGCCGAACCCCGGGCGAAGGCGGCGCAGGGCGGCGGCCTCGCGTTCCGTCCCCGGAAGCCGGGGCAGGGCCTCGTCGAGCGGGAGGAGCGGATCGCGTACCAGCAAGGCCCTGCCGCCGGCGACCTGCTCGGGCCAGCGCGACCCGGCGAAGACGGCGACCCCGACCAACACTCCCGGTCGCTCCCGGCGCACCAGCGCCGGAATCGGGGCCGCCAGGGCCCCGGGTGGTTCCAGGACGGCGATCCTCGTGGCCGTCTCCGGGCACCGGGCCGGACCCCAGACCGAGCCGATCGCCGCCAGCCAGGGACCCGGCTCCCCTCGCTTCGCCGCCTCGAGAGCGTGCTCCAGCGACGCCGGGGATAACGGCCGGCTGTCGAACTTGGTCCCGTCCGCGCCGGTCGAGAAGGCCAGGAGTCGATCCTCCAACCGCGCGAAGCCGATGCGACACTCCCCGGAGCCCGGCGGAACGGGAGCGGCGCCCAGGAAGGCCTCCATCGCTCCCGAGGGATCGCCGGCCTCTCCCAGGAGATCGGCGAGGAGGAGCCGACGCTCCGCGCCTTCGAACTCGGCCCTCCGCCGGACGATCGGATCGGTCGCCAGGCCCGAGACCGTTCGATCGATGGCCACGGCGCGTTGCATGAGGTCGATGGCCTGGCCTGGCTGGCCCGAGGCCCGGGCGATCCGGCCCTCGACCTCCAACATTCGTTTCCGGGCTTCGGGGCTGTCGTCACCGTCGATCAGGGCGCCGGCTTCACGCGCCGAGGCTTCCGCCTCCTGGATCCGGCCCGCATCCAGGAGGATCTCCGCCAGCGTCGTCCGGGCCGAGGCATGGTCCGCCTCGAGCTTCGTCTCTCGAACGCGGTCGATCGTCTGGCGAAGGAGGTCGATCGCCTCCTCGTCACGGCCCCATTCGCCGAGGCGCTTCGCCTGCTCACGGGCGATCCAGAGGGCGTGGGCTTCCTCGCCGCTGGCGATGGCGAGCTCGAGAGCCTCCCGGCCAAACGCCTCGGCGGCGGCCTGTCGCCCGAGCCGCGCCAGGAGGTCGGCGGCGGTATCCAGAGCGCGCGGGAGCGCCCGGGCGCCACTCTCCCGGTTCATGTGAAGCGCCTCGCGCAGCAGGCCGACGGCCTTCGCCGGCGCCCCCTGATCCCGCTCGACGACCGCCAGCTTGTGGAGGATCTCCGCCCGGCGCGCCCGAAAGCCGGCCGGGAGCATCCGGGCCCCTTCCTCGTAGGCCCGGGCCGCCGCCTGGTAATGGCTGCGGCGGTGGTGGAGGTTGCCCAGATCGCTGGCCACCAGGGCGACCTCTTCCGAACAGCCGACCCGCCGGCAGCGGTCGCGGAGCCGGGTCAAGGCGGTCGAGGCCCGGCCGGCGTCCTGGCGCAGGAGGGCGCCGTAGGCGATGAAGTGCAGGGACTTCACCGCGATCAGCGGGTCGCTGGATCCGGCGAGGCGTTCCAGCTCTTCTCCGGCGTCCCGCCCATCGGAGACCCGCTGGCGCGCCAGCTCGAACAGCCGGACCTCCTCGAGGCGTGCGAGCCATCCTTTTCGATCCAGACCGTCCAGGTAGGCGATGGATCGGTCGATCAATCCGTCCCCCACCTCGGCGAGCGCCAGGGCGTCGGGGCGAATCGCCGCTAACGCCTCGGGCCCCCGGGCCGCGAGGAGGGCGTGGACCGCGTCGCGCTTGACGACGTCGAGGGAACGCTCGTCCCGCGGCACGGTCCGTGGCGTGTCCCTCCGCCGGCGGGCCTCCTCCGCCCATCCTCCGGCGTCCTCCACCGCGAGGAACTCCGACCACGCCGCCAGGGCCTGGCCGTCGAGGAGCAAGGCCTCGAGCGCCAGGGCTCGATCGAACAACGCCGCGGGATCGGCGGGCCGCAGGCGCAGCGCCGCGGCCAGTTCCTCGAGCGTCTCGTCGGAACGACCGAGGGCGAGGAGCACCGCGCCGCGGTCGACCGGATCGTCCGCGGTCGCCAGGGCCCGCTCGGCGTCGCCGGGCTCGTTCCGCGCCGCGTAGAAGGCGGCCAAGGCGGCGGCGCCGCCGGGACGCCCCTCCACCCGGGCGTTGAGGAGCGCCGCGAAGATCGCGTCCCGCTCCTCCGGGCCGACCGGTGGCGCCGCGGGATCGTGGGGCGCGTACGGCATCCCCCGGCTCGTGCGCCCGAGCAGCGGCCGGTGCCCGGGCACGAGCCCCTGGAGCGCGACGCCCGGATCGGCGGGCCGAGTGCCGGCCCATCGCGCCAGCGCCAGCGCCCCGATAACGACGACGACGAGGACGAGGAGCGAAAGGGGAACGGTCGAGCGAAGCAGGCGGGAGCGCATCGGCCCACATCCTGCCAGACCGGTCCGACATCCGCCACGCGGGTCTTAGCCGGATTTCACCTGGGGTGTTACCGGCGCCCCGGCCGCGAAGGCCGGGACCAAAACGGGTCGAGGCGGCGCCGCGGCTACTCCGCCCCGGCGAGGATCCGGTCGAGCGTCGCCTTGGGGATCCCGCCCTCGAAGAGCCGTCCCTCGTAGACGATCGCCGGCGTGCCGCGGATGTTGTAGCGCATGCCGTCGTAGACGTCGGCGGCGAGCTTCTTCTTCGCCCGCTCCGACTCCATGCAGCCCCGGAGCTTCTCCCCGTCGACGCCGCTCTCCCGGATCAGCGTCGGGAGATCGGCCTCGACCTTCCCGGTGGTGCGGAAGATGGCGTCGGACAGCTCCCAGAACTTGCCCTGCTCCGCCGCGCAGGTGGTGGCCAGGGCCAGCCGGCAGGACTGCTTGTGGAAGTCGCCCCGGATCACCGGGTTGCAGGCGGCGTCGAGCGGATAGTGCCGGAAGACCAGGCGCAGGCCCGGGCTCTGCTCCAGGGTCTCGCGGAAGGCGAAGTTCTCCTTGGCGCAGTGCGGGCACTCGTAGTCGCTGAAGGAGACCAGGGTCACCTTCGGATCCCGGGCGCCGATCCAGGGCGAGCCGTCCTCGGTCGTCCCGGTGGCCAGGCCGCCGGGGCCCTCCCGCATCGGCGTCTCCCAGTAGTGCGGGTAGAGGAGCCAGAGGGCGCCGACCAGGGCGATCGGCACGCCCACGAAGGCGACGGAGAGGGGCGTGCTTCCGGCGAGGGCCACGGCGTCCCGGCGCAGGGCGGTAACCGCCGGCACCTTGCCTCGTCGGAGCTCGAACCAGGCGATCCCGAACAGCCCCAGGCTCACCGCCCACGAGACCATGCAGACGAGGCAGACGCTCTCGATCGCGGCCTTGGAGATCACCGCGAGCAGCGCGGCAGCGACGACCGAGACGCCGGAGAGGACGAAGAGGAGACCGTTGGGCCAGGCGCCGTGGGGCTTCCGGCGGCGGAGCCCGGAGAACGCCAGGGCGCCGATCAGGCCGTAGCCGACGAGGCCCCAGGTGGCCACCGGGATCCCCAGGAACACCGCCCAGCTGCTCTCGGCGACGGAGGCGCAGTCCAGTCCCGCGCTCACGGAGCAGAAGCTCCGGTAGGCCGGATCGGTGTGTACCTTCACGTGCAGGAAAGCGAGATAGCCCGCGGCCCACAGACCGACGGCGACCAGCAGGAGAAAGAGGATTCGGGACCAGCGTTCCCGCCGGGCGGTCTCGACCATGGAACCTCCGCGCCACGCGCGCGTCCCTTATACCGAACCGGGACGCCGGTTTCGCGGCCCACGTGCGGCCGGGCTCCCGCGGGATCGTCCGCCATGCGGCCCTCCCGGCGGGCGCCGGCCCAGGGGCCGGGCCCGCCAGCCCGGGCGCGACCGGCGCCGCAGCCTTCGCCTTTCGACCATCGACCAGAGGAAACCGATGTCCGCCACCCCC
>JAEZJH010000525.1 GCA_023436385.1 Pseudomonadota bacterium | reverse complement strand
CACCGGTATCGCACGAGTAGTCGGCAGGTCCCCAGGTATTCGGGGGCGGCACCGCCTCGTCCCGCTCGCCGATCTTCACGAACGCGAAGGCGCCGCTGAGGGTGGCCGGGTACGGCTCGACCAGCTTGCCGTCGATGGTCCCGCAGAACCGCTCCTCGCTCACCGTCACGCCGATGAGGGTGAGGTAGTCGATGCGGATGTTGGCGCCGGTCAGCGAGTTGGCGCAGCCCTCGACCCGCTGCGGGCCGAAGTCGAGCACGAAGGTACCGTCGGGGGCGATGTCCGCCTCCACCTCGATCAGCGGGTTTCCGTCCGCGTCGTCGGGATGGGCGGCGGCGGGCGTCCGGGGCGTCGGGCACTTTTCGGGCTTCGCGGGCACGTCGGAGACCACCGGGTGGATCTGCAGGTCGACGTGGCCGCCGCCGGTCTCGGGTTCCGCGGTGAAGGTGCTGTCCACCTGGAACAGCAGCGGCTGCGTCGGGCTGAGGTTGGCGCTGATGGCGAGGAAGTAGCGCCCGTCCACCTTGTGAATGCCCTCGCCGATGATCTCCCCGCCCGCACCCGTGGAGCGTTCACCGGCGGTGTCGTCGAGGAAGCGCTGGTACGTGGCGTCGGGATCCGGACAGCCCGCAACCACCGCGAGGGCAGCAGCCGTCCAGAAAGCGGCAAAAGCGAGGCGAAAGAAAGGCTTGGCGACCATGTTTGTTCGCTCCCCCTGGGGTCGATGTGGCAGTCTCGCTGTCTCTTTTCGTCGCTGTCAAACCGCTCCGGTCCGGTTGTTGGGGAGGGTTCAACGTGAAGCGTTTCCTCGTCCTCGCGGCGCTCGTCGCGTCCGTCCTGCCGGCGAGGGCCGGCGCCAGCGGCTTCCTCGCCGCCCGCTTCGGCGGCGAGCACGGCCACCCCACCACCTCGAACCCGACGGCGATCTATTACAACCCCGCCGGCCTCGCCCTGGCCACCGGCACCCGCCTCTACCTCGACGGCGCCTTCGCCTACCGCACCGCCAGCTACGAGCGGCCCGCCGGGGTGATCGACCACCCCAACCAGCAGCCGGGCACCCCCGCCGACGCGATCGCCGCCAACAGCGGCAAGGCGGAGCTCTCGAACTTCATCGTCTCGCCCTTCGCCGCGTTGGTCTCCGACCTCGGGGTGGACAACCTCGGCGTCGGGCTCGGGTTCTACGTGCCCTTCGGCGGCCAGTCGGAGTGGGGCCAGAACGACGCCTACAAGGGCAGCGCCGCCTATCCCGGCGCGGTGGACGGCGTGAACCGCTGGTGGTCGATCGACGGCTCGATCCGCTCCCTCTACTTCACCGGCGCCGGCGCCTACCGGTTCCCGGAGCTGCGCCTCTCCGTCGGGCTCGCTCTCTCGCTGGTGCGGCACGAGGTCCACACTGGCCGCGCCCGGAACTCCAACGGCTCGGACGACATGGTCAATGCCGACGGCCAGCTGCAGGAGGGCCGGAGCCTGATCGACGTCGCCGGCACCACCTTCGCCCTGGGCGCCGGCGTGATCTGGGAGCCCACCGACGACCTCTATATCGGGCTCTCCTACCAGAGCCAGCCGGGCTTCGGGGAGCAGAAGCTCAAGGGCGAACTCCACACCACCCTCGGCCTCGAGCAGGAGGACGTGAGCAAGGTGACGCTGACCCACGAGCTGCCCGACGTGATCCGGGCCGGGGTCCGCTACCGCACCCTGCCCTGGGAGTACCGCCTGTTCGGCGAGTACGTCCGCTGGAGCGTCTTCGAGCGGCAGTGCCTGGTGAGCGCCACCACCCCGGGCTGCAAGATCGCCCCGGACGGCAGCACCCCCGAGAGCCCCGGCGTGATCCTCAACATCGAGCGGCAGTGGAAGGACGCCTTCGGGATCCGCGGCGGCGTTTCCCGTTGGCTCTCCGAGGAGCTCGAGCTGTACGTCGGCGCCGGCTACGACTCGAACGCCGCCAGCGACGTCGGCATCGACGCGGCGCTGATCGACATGGACAAGGTCACCGCGTCGCTCGGGGCCCGGATCTCCTTCCTCGACGGGCGGCTGGCGGTGATGCCCACCCTCACCCATGTCTTCTATTTCGAGCGCGAGGTGGAGATCGCCGAGAGCGAGCGCTTCGTGCCGCCCACCAAGACGCCGAACCAGTCGGGCACCTACAACCAGGCGATCACCCTGCTCGACCTGGGCCTGGAATACCGGTTCTGATCGCGGGAAGACGACGAGGCCCCGCACGCCTTTGGGCGGCGGGGCCTCGTTTCGTTAATCGGCGGCGCTCGACGCCGATGCGGATCAGCTACCGCAGAGCCGGAGCACCTCGGCGACCAGCTTCTCGATCCCGGCGCCGGCCTCGGCGACGTCCCGGGCCAGCATGTACGCCGGTGTCGACACCAGCTTCAGTCGTTCGTCGACCCGCACCTCGTCCACCGGACAGGCCACGTGGCGGGCGCCCATCGCCTCCAGGGCCCGAGCCGTCTCCACGTCGGTGCCGACGGTGAGCGCCGGCCGTTCGCCGCTCTGCCGGAAAAACGCGGCGATCACCGCCGGCGCGATGCAGATCGCGCCGATCGGCTTGCCCGCTCCGTGCAGGTCGGCGAGGAGCCGCGCCAGCTCCGGCCGGACCGTCGCCTCCGCGCCGGCGGTGGCGAAGTCGGAGAGGTTCTTCGCCGCGCCAAACCCACCCGGCAGGATCAGTGCGTCGAACTCGGCGGCATCCACCGTGGCCAGGTCCCGCACCTCGCCCCGGGCGATCCGGGCCGACTCCACCAAGACGTTTCGCTTTTCCCGGGAGACATCTCGCTTGAGGTGGTCGACCACGTGGAGCTGCGGGACGTTGGGAGCCAGGCACACCGCCCGGGCCCCGGCGCGAGCGAGGAAATAGAGAGTCAGCACCGACTCGTGGATCTCGGCGCCGTCGAAGACCCCGCAGCCCGACAGCACGACGCCCACGGTTTTGGCCATGACCGCCTCCCCGGTTGGTTCCGGCGAAGCCTAGCGCGAAGCCATGGGGCAAGAAAACTTCCGAGTAGCAGGAGCGCTCCCGCAGGTGCGTATTTCCTCGCCGGCGGGCGGCCGCGCCCCAGCGCCGCCGACGGCCGGCGTGGGCCGGGAACCAAAACGGAGCCAGATCCGCCGCCCCGGCCACCGTCTTTGTATTAATCCGTTCTCCGCGGAATCCGCGCGGCCCGAGCCGAGCCGCACGGTCGAAGGCCGCCACCAACTCGACGTCCGCCCGGCCGGCCCGGAGGAGCGGAGGGTGCTCGACGCCGACGCCAAGGGAATCGAGCAAGACGTTGGCGCCGGAGGCCCGCGGTGGCTCGCCCGGATCAGGCCCGGGGGCCTTCGCGCTGGTCCCCGTCCTTCGGCGCCGGCGGCAGCTCCGCCCGGTGCTCCTCTTCCTCGCCGCTCACGCTCTTCTTGAAGCCGCGGAGCGCCGCGCCCAGGCTCTTGCCCATCTCCGGCAGCTTCTTGGCGCCGAAGAGGAGCAGGACCACCGCGAGGATGATCAGGATTTCCGTGGTCCTCATGCCGAACATCGTTCTTCCTTTCCCCGCGGTGCGGGTGCGGGCGAGCCCACCGGCCCGGTCGGTCCGATCCTCGCGCTTTTCCCGGCCGGGACAAGGGGGCCGTGACGCCGGCGGCCAGGCGCTCGGCCAGCCGGGCGGCGAAGCCGATCACCGGACCTACCGGGGCGGCGCGGCGAAGGGCCCGCACGTGTCCCCGGAATCTAACCGGGAACCGTGCGGCCGGGCGAGCCTCTCCGGGCGATCGGCGCCTCCCCGGGGGCGAACCCCGGCCGTCGTCGCCGGCCCCGGAGCCGTCGGTCGGCGCCGCGCTTCGGAGC